>NZ_DBHLDX010000089.1:0-1659 GCF_057312375.1 Fretibacterium sp. | reverse complement strand
GCGAAGACCGTTTCCATGCTCAGGATCAAGGCCGTATGGGAGGGAATGACGTCCTTCTGCGCCACCACCTGGAGCGTGTAGGCGAGCCCCACGGAGACCACCCCGCAGTAGAGGATCGGGAGCAGGGCGTCCCCAATGCGCATAAAGCCGCCCCGCTCCAGGAACAGAGCCGTCCCAACGCTGAACAGCGCACAGAACGCGAACTGCCAGAACGAGAGCTCCAAGGGGTCCGTTCTCTTTACGTAGGCGTCGATGCACAGGATGTGCAGGGCCCAGAACACCGCACCTGCCATCTCGAAGAAATCGCCCCGCGAGATGGAAAGGTCCTCCCGCACGCTCAGGAGGTAGAGGCCCACGAGGGCCAACATCCCGGCGCACCAGGTCGTCAACGGAACCCTGTGGTGCATGAAGATCCCCAACAGGGGCACAAAGAGAATGTAGAGCCCCGTCAGAAAGGCGGCCTGCCCCGCCGTCGTCTCCGCGATGCCCGCCTGCTGGAGCCATGCCGCCAGGAACATGACGCCTCCGTTCAGAAGCCCGCCCCGGATCGAGAGCCTGCGGGATGCAGCCCTCGCACGCCTCATCGCCGGATCGTTCCATCCGGAGAGGACGATCAGGGGGAGCAGCGACGTGCTCCCCAGGGCAAAACGACAGGCGTTGAAGGAAAAGGGAGGCAGGGCCTGGGCACCGAACTGCTGTGCGATGAACCCAAAGCCCCAAATGGCCGCGGTGACGAGGAGCTGGAGGTTGCCCCTCAGCGTCCTGGAATCCATGGCTCGTCCCTCACGACGGCTTCCTCATTCGCACCGCCGTCATAAAGTCCTGTCCTGACCATACCGGCACCTTATCGACGTACTTTGACATGAAGATCATCAGGAGCGCCTTGTAGTCCACGTCGAAGTCCAGAGTGCCGCCGACGTACACGTCGCCCTTCGCGTGGGTCACGTCGAAGATCGTGTGGTCGGAGGAGTAGTGCCCCAGATAGCGCAGGCCCTCCATGCGGGGCGTTAGACTGAAGGGGAACGTGTCCTGTCCACCGACGGCGATGATCGCGCGTTGGATCATCCCGCGATCCTCCATCTCCGCCGGCGGCTCCCCGAAGGCGTTGAGTCCCCGCTCTCCGGACGGCACGGAGTGCTTCAGCTTCTTCTCGATGACCTCGCACCGCAGCGTGAACACGTCGTGCAGCATCCCCGGGATGGAGCTGCCATAGGACGTTTCGTGTCCCAGGAGGAACGCCTCTCCGATACGAAGGTGGTTGATGCCGTCCGGCATCCGGTCGTCAAGCACCAGCGGCAGGCTGCCGGAGTTGCCGCCCGACACGTACTCGAACTCGTAGCCGCAGCGGTTTTGTGCCTCCTTCGCTAGGTCCGCCAGCTCCTTCAGCTTCTCAGGCGTAGGGATGACGCCGCCGTAGCAGTTGAAGTTCACGCCCAGTCCGTTGAGCTTCACGCCGCGCATCGTCAGGACCTGCTCCACCATCGGCATGACGTCCTCCGGCAGCACTCCCTCGCGCAGGTCCCCCAGCTCCACCATCAGGATGACCTCGTGCGTCCGCCCCAGCGTCAGCGCGGCGTCCGACAGCGCCTTGATGGCGGCGAGCTCCGAGTTCAGGCTGACGTCGCAGAGGCAGACGACGTCGTCCGCCTCGGAGATCAT
>NZ_DBHLDX010000088.1:0-6416 GCF_057312375.1 Fretibacterium sp. | reverse complement strand
CCACCATGAAGGAGCCGCCGAAACAGTTCAGGTCCGTCGCGAAGACGCCCGTCAGGCGGTACATGATGTAGTCTTTAAACGTCAGGACGCCGCCGATCTTGTCGTAGATGCTTCGGTCGTTTTCCTTGTACCAGCGCAGGATTGGTCCGGGCTCCCCGGCGAAGAGCGTCCCCTTCACGATCTCATTGATCGCGTCGTAGGTCCCCTCCCTGCGGTACATGTCGAGGATTCCGTTGGCGCGGTAATCCTGAGAGAAGCAGCCGGGAGCGATGGACTGCCCCTCCCTGCCCAGGAACACGACGCCGTTCCCAAAGGAGGTCACGCCGATGCCCTTGATGTCCTTCGGGTTGACCTTTGCACTGTCGATGGCTTCGCGAATGCACTTCAGGTTCAGTGCCCAAAGCTCGTCCACGTCGAACTCCTCAAAACCCTCGCCGCGCTTTTTAAAGCGCATGCTGGGTGTGGCCGCCGTGGAGACGATCGTGCCGTTTGCGTCGAAGATGACGACCTTGCTCGAGGTGTTTCCAGCGTCAATGCCGATCAGGTAATCGCTCATGATCATCCATCCCCTCTTATGCTTTGTTGGCGGAGCCAACCAGATCGATCTTATCGAGGACGACCTTCTTCAAGGCCTCCAAGGGCTGCTCGTTGGCCTTGCTGACCCAGATCGCCAGGGATGCGGCCCCCTCAAGCTTCTTCTTCAACTCGCCGTAGTAGGCACTCAGCATCTCCGAGTAGATGTTCAGCTTGCAGATACCCCGCTCCACGGCCTTTTTGATCTGGTCGTCCGGCGTTCCGGAGCCGCCGTGCATGACCATGGGGACCGTCGATATCCGGTTCAGCGTCTCCAGCCTGTCAAAGTGGAGTTTTGGCGTGTGGACGTAGACGCCGTGGGAGGTGCCCACCGCCACGGCCAGGCAGTCCACGCCGGTTGCTTCGAGGAAGTGTTGCATCTCGTCCGGGTTTGTCAGATAGTCGTCTGGGTTGTCGTACTTCCCGTCCGTCCGCGCCTCGCCGGAGATGAGTCCGTCGCCCACGTGTCCCAACTCCGCCTCAACGCTGACGCCGCGCTCATGGGCGTAGTCCGCGGCCTCCTTCGACAGGCGGATGTTCTCTTCCAGGGGAAAGGTGGATGCATCGTACATTACGGAGGTAAAGCCCGCGTCAACGCACTTCTTCAGGAAATCCATATCCTTGGCGTGGTCCAGGTGCAGGCACACGGGGACGCTGGCTCTCTTTGCCATGTCCCGCAGGCTGTAGAGCCAGTAGTCCAGCATGTTACCCGGCTGGAGGTCCAGCGCCAAGCCCATCAGGATGATGGGGGAGCGCTTTTCCTCCGCAGCCTCCACTATCTTCATGGCCATCTCAATGGTGCTAGCGTCGAACGCGCCGACGCAGTATTTCCCCTTCCTTGCCCTGTCCAGCATCGTGTTTAGAGTTACCAGTGCCATTAAGGTCCCTCCTTGCTCTCATCAATTGCCATCATCGCATCAGCATGCCGCCGGTGGCGTCGAGGGTGATCCCCGTGAGGTAGTCTGCCTTGTTCGAGGCCAGAAAGATGGCGGCATAGGCCACTTCCTCAGGCTTTGCAACCCTGCCGATGGGGATCCTGCTGTTGTAGTAGTCGGCTTTCTTGGCCATGGCGTCCGCCACCATGGGCGTATCCATCATGCCTGGTGCTACGGCGTTGACGTTGATCCCGTCCCTTGCCACCTCGCGTGCTAGGGATATCGTGAAGGCAACGAGCCCGGCCTTGGCTGCCGCGTAGTGTGCATGACCCGTGGTGGAGCCGTGGAAAGCCGCCTGAGAGACGACGTTGACGATTTTTCCCTTCCGCCTTGCAGGGATTAGGTGTTTGACCATCAGTCGGCAGAGGATGTAGGGTACCTCCAGGTCCATGTAAATCGTGCGCTCAAACTCGGCCCTATCCATCTCACGGACGTAAGCGGTTGGCCAGATGCCGGCGTTGTTCACCAGGATATCCAGGCTCCCCATGGCTGCCAGCGCGTCCGCAAAGAGGTCCTCCGCCGCACCGACTTGGCCGAGGTCGGCTGCAACGGGTAGGGCCTTCACTCCAAAGCGCGAGGCAATGGAGGAGGCCAGAGCCTTCGCCTCCTCCTCCTTCCGCCCGGAGACGACCACGTTGGCACCCTCCTCCGCGGCGACCTCCGCTATGGCTTTGCCGAGCCCCTTGGTGCTGCCCGTTATCAATACGTTCTTGCCCTTTAATCCAAAGTCCATCGCTCCTCGCCCCTTTCGCTGATAGCGGGCCGTGGGCCCGCCGTCAGTTTACCGCCTGAAATTTCTTCACTGCAGAGTCAAAGATGTCCTTGTTGACGATGTAGCGGGAGCTCTTCCCCTCCAGAAGGTGGATCATCTCAAGGGCTAACAGCTTGGGTGAGTTGGTGAAGGCGTCCATCGTTCCGCCCGCCAGGTGTGGCGTCACCGTTACGTTAGGCAGGGCGACCAGCGGATAGTCTGCAGAGGGCGGCTCCACGTCGAAGACGTCCAAGGCAGCGCCCGCGATCTTCTTTGCCTTCAGTGCCTCGTAGAGCGCCTTCTCGTCCACCAGGCCGGAACGCGCCGTGTTGATGAGGTAAGCGTCGGGACGCATGAGTGCCAGCATCTTTCCGTCGATCATGTGCTCCGTCTCCGGACTCAGCCTGGCGTGCAGGGTAACGAAGCGGGACTCCTTCATGAGCTCCTCCAGAGGGACCAGCTTCACGTAATCCGGGCCCTCCTTCACGAAGGGATCGTAGGCGAGGATGTTCATCTCGAAGCCTTGCAGCCGTTGCGCCACCTTGCGCCCAATGGCGCCAAAGCCCACGATGCCCACGGTCTTGTCCGGCAAGTCGGGTACGGTTGCCGCGTTGTCGTAGTCCCGCACCCACCTGCCCTCCTTCAGGTTTCGATGGGCTTTTGCGATGTTGCGGCACTCGCAGAGCATCATGCCCACAGCAAAATCTGCCACAGCGTTGGCGTTCCGGCCCGGCGTGTTGAGGACCAGCACTCCCTTCTCGCTGGCATGGCGGACGTTGACGTTTTCGTACCCGCCTCGCAGCACCCCCACGGCCTTCAAGTTCCTGCAGTGGTCCAAAACTCGCTTAGTGACGGGACAAAACTGCGTGATGACGACATCCGCACCTTCGATGGCGTCCAGGACCTCCTGGGGTGGCTCAAAGGCCTCGCTGCCTCCAGTTTCCACCTTCAAGTTGATGTTTTGAAGCTCCTCGTAGTCCTTCAGCTTCCACTGGACCGTCCTGACCGTGTGGCCCGCCTGCTCAAAGTTGTGGAAGCCCTTTTTGATGTACTGTTCCGGGATTAAAAGGTCTCCAATGCCGACGATTTCCATGGCTTTACTTTCCTTCCGGGGCCGGGGTCCCCGCAGGAGCATCCACCCTCATCAGCCTGGATGCCTCGACGATAGCCCAGCCAGCCGGCGTATTGTAGGGAGAGACCAGGTTGCCCAGCTCCTGCCCCTCGGTGATTTGGATGTTGGCCTTCCTGGCTGCCTCGGTGTAGTCCGGTCCCATGGCCGTGCCCGCGTACAGGCAAAGCGCAAGGATCAGGATGCCCGTGATGTAGATGCGGAACATATTCCTCTTGCAGAAGGGGGCCACCATGGAGATGATGAAGACGATGGAGGCGAGGTCCGTAAACGGAAGCATGTTGTTGCCCGGCAGGACCATGGCCAGCAGGAGTGCCGTGGGGATCAGCAGCAGGGAGGTGGCGATGATACAGGGCTCTCCGATCAGGAGCGCCGTATCCATGCCGATGTAGAACTCGCGCTTCGGGAACAGCTTCTTCAGTCGAGCCTCGGCCGCGTCGCGGATGACCATGACGCCCTCGACTGTGACGCCCACCATGCGGGGCAGCAGGATCATGACTGCGGCCACGTTCACGGCCAACGGAAGCACCTGGGTGATGGGCCAGCCCGCCAGGAAGCCCAGGCCCGCTCCCAGGACGGTTGCCAGCGTGATGGGCTCGCCGATGACGCCGAGCGTTTCCGTAATCTTTTCGGGGTTCAGGTCGATCTTGTTGACACCGGGGATGCGCTCAATAATCCAGTTCACGAAAATCCCCAGAGGAACGTAGATGCCACAGGTCGCATGCACGAAGGCAACGCCCTCCATCTTGTACATGGCCTGGATTGGCTTGGCCGTCAGGTCGCCGATGACGAAAGCGATCAGGTAGAGGAGCAGTGCTGCCGCCGTTCCCATGGGGATGCTCCCGGTGATGTCGTAGACGAGCGTACCCACAAGGGAGATCAGCCAGTAATTGAAGATGTCGATGTTCAGTATCTTTGTCAGATTAAGCAACAGCAGGATGAGGTTCAGCAGGATCGCGCCCACCACGATGAAGGGGATGAGGGGCGAAGACCAGCCGATGGCTGCGCCCGTGGCCCAACCCACGTCCACGACGTTCAGCTTCAGGCCGAAGCGCGTTGCCATGTCCATAGCCGCAGGGCCAAGACTGGTCAGCAGAAGTCCCACCACCATGTTGATTCCCGTAAAGCCGATGCCAACGGTCATGCCTGCCTTAAAAGCTTTTCCCGGCTTGACGCCGAAGATCAATCCAACGACAAAGAAGATAATCGGCATCATGACTGTGGCACCCATTCCGATCAATGCGTTGAAGAAACTCATCGACATGCCCTCCTGATTAAGAAAGCTTGAGAATCCAAATGAATCTGCCCTAAAGACGCACGCTGAAAAAAGGTTGGTGAATTTTGGAAAGGTTGCTGAGTTAAAATGCGATGGTTCGCCTCCCTTCAAAGTCCTTTGTGTGGGTGATATTGAAGATTGTCTGCCTTGGCGTTTTGATAAGCCCAACCGTCTTGCCAGCGACGTCAATCACGCACACAGATGCGATCCATTTCCTGAATTCCATCATTACAGTAAAGACGAGTTGCATATCAATTCCATGATAAGAAATTTGTGAAAGAATTTCAAGAGGTTTTTCCGTTCCCAAATCCACAGGGACGGGAAAGTCAGACAAGGTTCAAATAAAGGACTCTTCTCCTCTTTCCGACATAAGCCTATCAGCGTTGGCTTCCACCCACACCCACTCGCTCCTATCGGCCAAACGTCCTCTTGGTGCTATTTTTTTGCCCTCGGGTTGGGGGGCCGGGGATGGCGTACAATAAACGCATAAGCTGAAGCGTTCGGGAGGTCGTGCGGCAATGAGAGGGTTCCTGACCAACCTCGTGATCTTTATCGTCATGGGGTGCGGGTGGTATATGAGGCGGAGCGGGCGCATCACGGCCGTGGGCCTGAAGGAGCTCAACGCGCTGCTCTTTGTCCTGCTGATGCCCCTGGGCTTCTTCAAGGCGGGGTTGGGCTTTGACGCCTCCACGATCCGTGGTTGGCGTTTTCCCAGCGTGCTGATTGGCGGCTACGTGGCAGCGACGGCAGTGGCCTGGGTGCTGGCAGGGATGCGGCACACGACGCCGGAACGGCGCGCTGTAGCGATCCTGACCGCAGTGCGTCCCAACGCGATCTTCGTCGGCCTGCCGGTGATCTCCCTCTGGCTGGGGCAGGCGGGGGCCGAGGCCCAGATGCTCTTTGTGGCGGTCGGTATGCCGTACTTTAACCTGGTTCCGCTGCTGTTGGCGCAGTTTGCGCTGTCGGGCAGGACGGACGGAAGGACGTTCTTGAATGCGCTGGCGCGGACGGTGCGAAACCCCATCCTGCTGGCTGGCGCGGCGGGGATACTCATCGGGGCGGCGGGGTGGACGCCGCTGCTTCCGGATTGGTCCATGCGGGTCGTCGAGGTGCTGGGGAACTGCGGCAACGGCATGTCGCTTCTGGCGATCGGGGCGGCCCTGGCACCTGAGAAATTGCTGCACGACATCCGCTCGGCCTGGCCGGACATGCTGATGAAGCTCTTCATCCACCCGGCCGTAGTCATGCTGGCGTTCGTCCTCTTTCCCGTTGAGAACCCCGTCTTGATGCGGGTGGCCGTGGTCGCCTCCGCCGTCGCGCCGGCCTTCAACTGCTACGTCCTGGCCGGCGGCTTCGGCATGGACAGCGACTACGCGGCCGTGTTGGTGGCCTCCTCGACGCTCCTCTGCCTTCTGACCCTGTTGTTTTGGATGTCGGTCGCATCCAGCGTCTTCGTGTGACGTTCGAGGCGGCGGGCAGCACTTCAACGTTCGGTCCGTTTGGGAGGGCTGGGACGGCGCAAAAAAATTGATGGAGGACGCGGGATTTTATCCGCAGGTTTCAGCCGTTTTTGCTATAATAGAAAATCATGTATCATTGATGACCTTTTGGGAGGCAGAGAATATGGCTGGAAACGAGAAGATTTACAGGCCCGCGTGGAAGAGCTTCTACAGGAGCATCTCGCTGATCGTTCTGCTGGCGGCGGTCGTGATCGCCCTGACGATCCTGGCGCCCTTCCAGGCGAAGGTCAAG
>NZ_DBHLDX010000087.1:0-6463 GCF_057312375.1 Fretibacterium sp. | reverse complement strand
CGGAGGCGGCGCTGAAGCTCGCGCGGGCCGACCGGGAGCGGGCCGTCGCCGACCGGGACCTGGCCCAAATGCAGCTACGCCGGATGCGGAGCCTGAGGGCTTCCGGAGCCGCCAGCCAGCTCCAGCTGGACCAGGCCGAGCGGGAGGCCCGAACCACCGCGGCGGCCCTGCACAACGCCGAGGCGGCGATCGCCGTGCGAGAGGCGGAGCGCAAGGGCGCCCTGTCGCGGCTGAGCCGCTTCGGGGACGGCAAAGCCGGGCCCCAAACGACCGAGGCGAACGTCATCCCCATCTTCGCGCCCGCCGACGGCCGGGTGCTGCGCGTGATGCGGGAGAGCGAGGGCCCCCTGTCCGCCGGGACCCCCCTGATGGAGGTCGGGGACGTCGAGGGCGGGCTGGAGGTCGTCGTCGAGCTCCTGTCCTCGGAGGCCGTCCGCGTCGCGTCGGGCGACCGGGTCATCCTGTCGGGCTGGGGCGGGGATAGGCCCCTGAACGGCATCGTCGAGAAGGTCGAACCCTTCGCGTTCACCAAAGTTTCCGCCCTAGGGGTCGAGGAGCAGCGGGTGAACGTCGTCGTCCGATTCACCGACCTGACGGAGTCCCTCGGAAGGCTCGGACACGGCTTCCGCGTCGAGGCCAGGATCGTCGTGTGGGAGGACCGGGACGCCCTCACCGTGCCCTCCGGCGCGCTATTCCGCAACGACGGCAAACAGGCCGCCTTCGTGGTCGAGGACGGCATCGCGAGGCTTCGGACCGTCGAAACAGGGCGGGACAATGGCGTCGAAGCCCAGGTGCTGAACGGGCTTCGACCGGGAGAGCGGGTGGTCCTCTACCCCGCGTCGGACCTGGCCGACGGGGCGCGGGTCGTGGAACGGAAAGCGGGGAGCTGAGCGCAGCCGCACGCTGTCGGACCGTTGGAATCCGCTGACGCTCCCGCCCAAAAAAGATCCCTTGTTGATGCGAGGATCGTCGCCCGAAAGATCGGGGCCGCGGTCCTCGCGTCCTTTCGTCCGACTTGCAGAGGAAACGCTTGACGACGAAGCACTTTGTGGTTGAATAGGTTGAAAACGAAACGGGGAAGACGCCTTCCCCGTCGCTTTTGAAAGACCAGGAAGGGAGATGGGTTCATTTGTCCTGGCCCGTTTTGAAGTCCATAGCTTGCCGTAGCCTTTCCGTCGTCGTCCTCCTCGTTGCGGGGACGCTTTTTTCGACGCCGCTCGCCGCAGCCCCCAAGACGTCCGCGGACGCGCTCCCGCGCTCTGGGGACGTGGCATTGCAAGGGCCTGCCTCGACCGACCGGCCGACGGCCTCTGCCGACGTCAGCAGTGCCTTCGGGTTCGAGGACGTGGTCGCCCTGGCCCGCAGCTCGGCTGAGGCGGAGTACGTCCCCCCGACGCCGCTGCCCGCGTCCCTCCGCACGCTGAGCTACGACCAGTGGCGCTCCGTCCGCTTCAAGCCCGATCGCGCCCTGTGGCGGTTCGAGAACCTGCCCTTCGAGCTTCAGTTCTTTCACTCGGGCTTCTACTACGACCGCAACGTGAACATCAATGTCATCGAGGAGGGGCAGCCCGTCCCGGTCCCCTTCTCCACGGAGCTCTTTCAGTACCCCAACGACGACCTGAAGGCCCAGGTGGCCTCCACCGACGTGGGCTTCGCCGGGTTCCGCATCCACTACGCCCTCAACGACCCCAAGTACAAGGACGAGGTGACCGTCTTTCTGGGGGCCAGCTACTTCCGAGCCGTCGGCCGCGGCACGAAGTACGGCCTCTCCGCGCGTGGACTGGCTCTGAACACGGCGCTCCCCTCCGGCGAGGAGTTCCCATGGTTCCGCGAGTTCTGGGTCCAGAAGCCCGCAAGCGGCGACGCCGTGCTGACGGTCTACGCCCTGCTGGACAGCCCCAGCTGCGCCGGAGCCTACCGCTTCGTCATCGCTCCGGGGCCGGAGACCTCGATGCGCGAGGAGTTTCAGGTGTTCTTCCGCAAGGGCATCGAAAAGGCAGGGGTTGCCCCCCTCACCAGCATGTACTTCTACGGCGCCCCTGAGAACGGAAGGCGCGGAGACTACCGGCCCGAGGTCCACGACTCCGACGGCCTTCTGGTCCACAGGGACGACGACGTCTGGCAGTGGCGGGCCCTGCGCAACGGAGAGCGGCTGGGCGTCACCGACATCCCGGCGGAGCGGCTTCTGGGCTTCGGCCTGCTGCAGCGCGGTCGGAGCTTCGAGCGCTATCAGGACCTGGAGGCGGAGTACGAGAAACGACCTTCCCTCTGGGTCGAGCCCGATGGGGACTGGGGACCCGGCCGGGTCGAGCTGATCGAGATCCCCACGGACTCGGAGTACAACGACAACGTCGTGGCCTTCTGGCTCCCCAACCGCGAGAGCCCCGACGAGCCGCTCAAGGGCGCCTGCACGCTCTATTGGAGCGGGCTGGAGCACCGCCTGCACCCCCTGGGGCGCGTTGTGGCCACGCGGCAGGCGATGGGCGACCGCAAGAACTGGGTGCGCTTCCTCGTGGACTTCAAGGGCGGGGAGCTGAACGACCTGCCCCCGGACTCGGGGATCACCAGCATCGTGGAGGTCGAAGGGGCCAAGCTGGTGCAGAAGCACCTGGAGAAGAACTCCCGCACCGGCGGCTGGCGGCTCTCCTTCCAGGTGGAGGTGGACGCGGGTGGAGGCTTCTCCGTCTTTCCGGCCCTGCCGCCCGCGGTGCGCCTCTCCGCGGTCCTCAAGAAGGGGGAAAACCTTCCGGACCCCCTCACCGAAACCTGGACCTACGTGTTTGGGAGGTAGGGCCATGACCCCGACTCGCTGCGACCCTCAAGCCCCCCGCCCCGAGGAGGTCCTGCGGGACCGCCTGCTCCTCTACGTCCGGGCCCTTCGCCTCCCCCCGCGGGAGGGGCTGGAGCTGGTGCTGAAAACCATGGACGAGCTCTGCCCCTCTGGGACGAGCGAAACGCTCCCCGCTCATGCCGAGGATTGTGACATGAAGACCGCCATGGAGGCCCTGAGGGCGCTGTGCGCCGACCGTGGGCTCCTGCCCGACGCGGACGCCCTTCCGGTGCCCGTCCCGCCCTACAACCGGGGGTCGATGCCTCCGGCCCGCATCTCCATGACGCGCGGCGGATTTTCTCTGAGGGGCCTTATCAGGAGGCTCCGTCGGTCTGAGGAGGGCCGGACGCGATGACGCCCGCCCCAAACGCCCGGCCCGCCTGGCGTCGCTCCGCGCTCTGGCGCCGCTGCCTCTTTCTGTCGCTGATCGTCGTCCCCTCCGTCCTGGCCGCAGACTACATGTCCGCCCTGCTCCCCCACCAGGGCGGCGCGCCGGTGGAGCTGCTCCTGTGCGCCCTGTTCGGCGTCCTCTTCGCCTGGATCTCGACGGGGTTCTGGACGGCGCTCTTCGGGTTCTTCGTGCTGCTCTTCCGATACCAGGGCTACCGGATCATCGACCCCGACGCCCCCCTGCCGGACCTTCCACAGGACGTCCGAACGGCGGTGCTCATCCCCGTCTACAACGAGGACCCGAAAAACGTCGGCGCGGGCGTGGAGGCGATGTGGCGTTCCCTGTCCGCCACGGGACAGGAGGGCCGCTTCGACGTCTTCATCCTCAGCGACACCACGGACCCCGACGTCTGGGTGCGCGAGGAGGAGGCGTGGTACGGGCTGCGGGAGCGCCTGGGGATGGACGGGCACCTCTTCTACCGCCGCAGGCCCTCCAACGTGAAGCGAAAGAGCGGCAACGTCGCCAACTTCTGCCGCCGTTGGGGGCGAAACTACCGCTACATGATCGTGCTGGACGCGGACAGCGTCATGGCCGGGACGACTTGGGTGCGCATGGTGGACGCCATGGAGCGGAACCCGCGGATCGGAATCCTCCAGACGCCCCCCAGGGGGGTGAACCGGGAAACCCTGATCGCGCGGGTGCAGCAGTTCGCCAACAGCCTGTACGGCCCGATCTTTGCCGTCGGACAGAACTTCTGGCAGCTGGGTGACGCACAGTACTGGGGGCACAACGCCGTCATCCGAGTCGAGCCCTTCATGCGCTATTGCGAGCTGCCGAAGCTGCCGGGCCGGGGGCCCCTCAGCGGGGAGATCCTGAGCCACGACTTCGTCGAGTCCGCCCTGATGCGCCGCGCGGGCTACGAGGTGTGGCTGGCCTATGGAGTTGACGGCAGCTACGAGGAGACGCCCCCCACTCTGATCGACGAGCTGAAGCGCGACCGGCGCTGGTGCCAGGGGAACCTTCAGCACCTGCGCCTGATCTTCACCTACGGCTTCTTCCCCACGCACCGGGCCCTCTTCCTCAACGGCATCCTGTCCTACGGCTCCGCCCTGCTGTGGCTGATCTTCCTGATCGCAAGCTCCGTCCAGGCGCTGCTGGACGTCCTGGTGGAGCCCAACTACTTCCCGCAGCCCAACATGCTGTTCCCCCAGTGGCACGTCTGGTACCCGGAGTGGGCCCTGACCCTCCTGAGCTGCACGGCCCTCCTCCTCTTCCTGCCGAAGCTCCTCTGCCTGATCCACGCCCTGCTGATCGCGCGGAGCGCGCGGCGCTACGGCGGCGCGCTGCGGGTGCTGCTGGGCGTGGCGGGCGAAACGCTCCTCTCCATGCTACTGGCCCCCATACGCATGATCTGCCACAGCCGATTCGTCGTCGTGACCCTTCTGGGCTGGGGGACCGGCTGGGGAGGGCAGTCGCGGGACGACCGCGGGACGACGTGGGGCGAGGCGGTCCGGGCGCACTGGTGGGCGGTCCTCATCGGCCTGACGTGGGGCTGGCTGCTCCATCGGGTGACCCCGTCCTTCTTCCTCTGGCTCCTGCCCGTGGTCCTTCCGCTCGCGCTCTCCGTGCCGCTGTCCGTGTTCACCAGCCGGGCGTCCCTGGGCCGGGCCGCCGCCCGCCTCGGGTTGTTTGCCATCCCGGAGGAGCTCCACGCGCCCCGCGAGTTGACGGACAAGGCGGAGGCGTTGGCGGAACGCCGCCGCTACTCGCCCCTAGGCCTCCCCCAGGAGGAAGGCTTTCGCCGTGCCGTGGCGGACCCCCGAACAAATGCCCTGCACCGTGCCATGAACCGCCGCCTGAGAAGGCGTCTGGACCCTGCGCTGGTCGATCGGGCCCTGTCGGGAGAGCCCCTGTCCAAAGGCGAGAAGATGGCGCTGCTGAACAGCCCCGACTCGATGCGGGAACTGCACCGGAGGGTCTGGACGCTGCCGGAGCGGCAGAGCGCCCCCTGGGGCCTGTAGGACGAACCCCGCACCGGCGGCGCAGCCGCGCAAGAAATTCGGAAGGCCCTGAACGGCCGCGGGCATCGGCTTTACTTCAGGACGCCAACGAACTGGATGTTCTACATCTTCAAGAACGCAGAAAGGCCAGCCGCAGAGCGGCTGGCCTCGATTCAGACAGACCCTTAAGGTTTCACTTTTTCATTTTGCGGTCACTCATTCGCCCGCGTAATAATCCAGGCCGATGGGGTCGGGCGTTTCGCCCGCACTGTGCATCAGGCCAACCTGTTTAATCGCCCCGCCGCTCCAGACGAGGGTGCTCGTGCAGTCCGTGACGGAGGAGTCGTAGCCGTATCCGGCGATGCTCCCGATCTGGCTCGCGTTCCCCTTGATGGAACCGGACGTGGCGCAGCCGGTGATGCGATAGAGAGAGGGGGTCGGGTGCTCCTCCAGGAACGCCGACACGAAGAGGTTTCCGCCGATCAGCCCCCCGACCCGCTTCGACGAAGCCGAAACCGTGATGTCGACGTCGGCAGAGCAGTTCCGGATCAGGGTGGGGTTGCTCTTGTCGTAGTTGCCGGCGTGTCCCGTCAAGCCGCCGACCATGAAACTCTTTTCGGCCGAGGCATCGATGGTCGCCTTTACGGCGCAGTTCTCCATGACCGGCGACTCCTGGATGCAGCCGATCAGCCCTCCTACCGAGAAGGCCCCGAATCCCTTCGCCGTGACGTTCCCCGTCGCCGTGCAGGCGCGGACGGTCAGCCACTTGCCTCCCCCGCAGATGAGGCCGAGCCCCTGCATGCCCTTCCCGTTGGAGGTTACGCTCGCGTTGGCGGTGCAGTTTTCGATGGCGCCGTACCCCATTCCCACGATGCCGCCAACGGCGCCGACCGTGGAGCCTTCTATTCTGTTATTGCCGGTCAGCTTTATGTCGGTGACTCTGCCGTTGAGCGCCCCGACGACGCCCCCAACCATGCAGGCGCCTTTGACGTCCGCATTGTTGACGGTCAGGTTCCGGATGGACGTGAAGGTGGCATTGCCCATGACCAAGCCGAACAACCCGACGCTCCAGGTATCGGGGCGGTTGACGGTCAGATTCGAGATCGTGTGCCCGTTGCCGTCGAACCTGCCCACGAAGGCGAGAGAGGACTTGGCGGGCTCACTTTTTTCGGGGTCGTCGCTCTCCATGTTGAACGTGCCGATCGGGTCCCAGTTGCCGTACGACGACAGGTCGATGTCCGA
>NZ_DBHLDX010000086.1:0-6483 GCF_057312375.1 Fretibacterium sp. | reverse complement strand
GATGGGGGGAATATGTCATGGAACTGCTGAACGTCTGCAAGTGCGCGAAGTGCGGCAACATGGTGGAGGTGCTTCACGTGGGCGGCGGCACGCTGTCGTGCTGCGGGGAGCCCATGAAGGTCATGGCGGAGAACTCCACGGACGCGGCCCAGGAAAAGCACGTGCCCGTCCGTGAAGGTCAGAACATCAAGGTGGGCAGCGCGGTCCATCCCATGGAGGCAGACCACTACATCGAGTGGATCGAGATCATCAACGGCAAGCGCATCTGCCGCTGCTTCCTGAAGCCGGGCGAGAAGCCGGAGGCCGCCTTCGACAGCGCGGAGCCGGGCGCCGCAGCGCGCGAGTACTGCAACAAGCACGGGCTCTGGAAGGCGCAGATCTAAGCGCTTCAGACGGCTCATTCAAACAGCAAATTACGTAAGGGGGACGGCCGGCGCCGTTCCCCTTCCTTAAATTTCAGGGAGGCGATCGCAACGTCCGATACGGAGGGGCGGGACCGGAGGCTCAGGGCGTTCCTGGAGGGGCTCTACTTCGCCTACAGCCGACGCGAGCTCATCAGCCCGGACCCCCTTGAGTTCCTGGAGCCCTACGACCTGCCCGACCGGGAGGTCGTGGCCCTCGTGGCGTCGTCGCTGGCCTACGGCCGCGTGGCACAGATACTGCGGAGCGTCCGCCGCGTCCTGGACGCGCTGGGACCCCGCCCCCGACGTTTCCTCCTGGAAGGCTCCGAGCGTCTCCCGGAGGCCCTCACCGGATTCAAGCACCGGTTCACCACGTCGGAGGACGTGGCGGCACTCCTCTCCCGCGCGGCGCTGGCCCTGCGGGAGCACGGCAGCCTCGAGGGCCTCCTCCGCGCCTGCCTGGCAGAGGACGGGAAGCGGAACCTCCTGCCGGCGCTGGACCGCTTTGCGGACGCCCTGTGGCCGGCGGATCGAGGGGGTTTTCCCCTGATCGCGGCCCCCAGGGACGGCAGCGCCTGCAAGCGCCTCTTCCTCTTTTTGAAGTGGATGGTTCGGCGCGACGGCGTGGACCCCGGCGGCTGGACGGTCCTCGGCCCGGAGGACCTCATCATGCCGGTGGACACCCACATCCACGCCATCGCCGCGAGGCTCGGCCTGACCGCTCGGAAGCAGGCGGACCTGCGCTCCGCCCTTGAGATCACGGACGCCTTTCGGCGGATCTGCCCCAGCGACCCCACGCGCTACGACTTCGTCCTGACGCGCTTCGGCATCCGCAGCGGGATGAGCGAGGAGGACCTGACGGCCGAGGCGCCCCGCTGAAGCGTCACCGGGGCCAAAAGATCGCTGCGGAGCCCCGCGCGGTTGGCTGTTTTGGACGATAGCAATCCGCGCCGCCTCCTGTATAATGAAAAGTCGAAAAAATCTTTTGCCCCGCCCCGTCGAGCGGCTCAGCGGGCAAAAAAATACAGATTCCGGAGGCCTCCCATGACCTTTTTATCGCCTGAGTTCAAGCACGAGGACCTTTTGAAGATCGCGCCAAAGGACCTTCCCGCCCTGGCCAGCGAGGTGCGGCAGGAGATCATCAGGACCGTCAGCGAAAACGGCGGGCACATCGGCTCCTCGCTGGGAGTGGTGGAGCTGACCATCGCCATGCTTCGCTGCTTCAACCCCGTCCAGGACCGCATCATCTTCGACGTCGGGCACCAGTCCTACCCCTACAAGCTCCTCACCGACCGGGCGGGCCGCTTCGGCACGCTGCGCCTGAAGGGTGGGCTCTCCGGCTTTCCCCGACGCTCCGAGAGCCCCTGCGACCACTTCAACACGGGGCACAGCAGCACCTCCATCTCCGCCGCGCTGGGCTACGCCAAGGCCCGCGACCTGCTGGGCGAGGACCGGCACGTCGTTGCCTTCATCGGGGACGCCTCCCTCATCAACGGGCTGGCGCTCGAAGCCCTGAACTACGTGCAGGAAACGAAGACGAAGGTCATCATCGTCCTGAACGACAACAAGCACTCCATCAGCAACTGCGTGGGGGGCTTCTCCACGATGCTGGCGCACCTCTCCGCCAGCACGTCCTACAACAAGATCAAGTCCGCCATCAAGGACGCCTGCCGCGTGCTGCCCGCGGGCGGCGTCCTGCAGCGGAGCCTGGAGGGCATCCACGACCAGATCAAGAGCCTCGTGAAGCCGAACAACATGTTCGACGACCTGGACATCAACTACTGGGGGCCCTTCGACGGCCACGACGTCGAGGCCTGTCAGGTGGTCTTCGAGCTGGCGAAGCGCTACGACCGCCCCGTGCTGCTGCACTTCAACACCGTGAAGGGAAGGGGGATGCCAGAGGCGGAGGCGGACCCCACGAAGTACCACCAGATGTCCCCCCGCTCCAGCGCCAAGGGACCCAAGCGGCGCAGTTGGAGCGAGGCGGCGTCCGAGGCAACGGAGGAGATGGCAGAGGCGGATCCGCGCGTCGTCTGCTTCACCGCCGCCATGTCCACCGGCGTCAAGCTGGAGCGCTTTCGGACGCGCTTCCCGGAGCGGTTCTTCGACGTGGGCATCGCCGAGAGCCACATGCTGACCATGGCCGCAGGCCTGGCGGCGGGAGGGATGAGGCCGTGGGTCTTCATCTACTCCACGTTTCTGCAGCGCGCGATGGACCAGCTGATGCACGACGTCGCCCTGCAGAACCTGCCCGTCGTCCTGATGGTGGACCGCGCGGGGCTGGTGGGCTCGGACGGGGACACCCATCAGGGGCTGCTGGACGTCCCCTGGTCCCGCCCCATCCCCAACCTGGAGGTCTACGCGCCCTCCGACGAGCCCTCTCTGCGGCAGATGATGGCCTGCGCGGCGCGGCGCGAGGGCCCCACCCTGATCCGCTACCCCCGCGGCTCGCTGCCCGCCCGCAACGACCTCTTCGCCGGCACGGAGCCGCTGCGCGCGTTCCAGCTCCGGGACGGCACGGAGTGGGCCCTCATTGGGCACGGGGTGACGGTGCACACGATGCTTGCGGCGCGCGAGGCCGCGGACGCCGCCGGGCTGCCCCTCCCCGCCGTCTACGACCTGCGCCGGCTCAAACCCCTGGACGTGGAAACGCTGGACGACGTCCTGCGCCGCTTTCCCCTGGTGGCCGTCGCGGAGGAGAACTACATGGAGGCAGGCGTCGGGGAGGCCATCGCCGCCCGCATCGCGGAAACGGGCTCCCCCACCCTGCTGCGGCGCTTCGGCGTGCCGGACGTCTGCGTCCCCCACGCGACGCCGGAGGAACAACGGGCGCTCTACGGCATGACGCCTGAGAACGTCGTCGAGGTCTGCCGGCCCTGTCTGGGCCTCTCCCAGGCCGTTTGACCCGTCCCGCGGCACGTTTCCCATGGCAAGCTGAACCATGAAGGTCAGGGAGAGGTTGGACCGGCTCATGGTGGACCGCGGGCTGGCGGAAACGAGGAACAGGGCGCAGGCCCTGATCATGGCGGGGCGGGTGCGCGTCGAGGGGCGTCCCGTCACGAAGGCGGGGACGGCCATCTCTCCGGACGTTCCCATCGAGGTGGACGAGGGCACGCGCTGGGCCAGCCGGGGCGCTCACAAGCTCCTGCGGGCCTTTGAGGCCTTTCCCGGCCTCTCGGCGGAGGGGCGCGCCTGCGCGGACCTGGGCGCATCGACCGGCGGCTTCACGGACGTGCTGCTGGCCCATGGGGCCCGGAGGGTCTTCGCCGTGGACGTCGGCTACGGGCAGCTCCTGTGGCGCCTCGCCTCCGATCCGCGCGTCGCCGTCATGGACCGCACGAACGCCCGCAATCTGACGGCGGCGGACTTTCCGGAGGTGATCGACCTCGCGGTCTGCGACGCCTCCTTCATCTCCCTGAGGCTGATCCTGCCGGCCGTCGACGCCCTCCTCTCCCCGACCGGAGAGGCGGTCGTGCTCATCAAGCCGCAGTTCGAGGCGGGGCGCGAACGGCTGGGCGCCCACGGCGTGGTGCGGGACCCGGCGGTGCACGCGGCCATCCTGCGCGAGGTGACGGGCTTCGCCGAGGCGGAAACGGACCTCTTCGTGTCGGACCTCACCTGGTCCCCCATCCTGGGGCCGGAGGGGAACATGGAGTTCCTCTGCCGGCTGACCCGCGAGGATCGCGGCTTCCTGCCCGACCTCGACCCGGAGGCGCTGGTCCGTGCGGCCCACACGGCGCTGGACGGAAAACGGAGCCTTTGATTTTACCCTTCGACCGGAGTGTGATTGAACGTGATAACGCGGACGTTCCTTGAGCGCATCTTCTCGGCGGCCAGCATGAAACGCTGGAACGACCACCCGCACCCCGCCGTGTTCACAGAGCTGGGCAAGCAGGCGCACAAGATGGTCACGGCGTGGGTCCTGGGCAAGTGCGAGGAGGACCGCGGGGAGCGCGTGGACTGGGGGGCGCTGATTCGGGGCGGGATCTTCGAGTTCCTCTACCGCGTCGTGGTGACGGACATCCGTCCGCCGGTGTTCCACAAGCTGATCCAGGACCCGGAAACGAAGGCGGAGCTCGACGCGTGGGTCGCGGAGCGCCTCGCGCCGGACCTGGCGGCCTTCTCGCCCGACATGGACCGGGCCTTCCGGGACTACCACCGCCACGCGGGAGAGCGGACGCTCGAACGGCGCATCCTGGGCGCGGCGCACTACATGGCCACGAGCTGGGAGTTCGCGTTCATCCTTCACTGGAGCGCGGACATGTACGGCATCGAGCGGACGCGGCGCGAGGTGGAGGCCAACGTCGCCGCCATCGACCTGCCCTCCGCGCGGGCCATGCTGGACGCGCGGGACGGCTCCCCCCTGTGGGGGTTCATCTCCATGGTGGGGCAACTGACCTTTCAGAAGCGCTGGGCACAGACCGACCGCGTGCCCCAGACCTCCGTCCTGGAGCACCTCCTGTTCGTGGCCGTCGTTTCGTGGCTTTTGTCGCAGGAGATCGGCGCGTGTCCCCGGCGGCTCTACAACAACTTCTTCTGCGGCCTGTTCCACGACCTGCCGGAGGTCCTGACGCGCGACATCATCTCTCCCGTCAAGGCCTCCGTCGAGGGGCTGGACAAGATGATCCGCCGCTACGAGCACGAGGCGATGAACGAGCGCATCCTGCCCCTGCTCCCGGACGGGTGGCACGACGAGCTGCGCTGGTACACGGAGGAGGAGTTCACCAACAAGACGTGGCAGAGCGGACAGATCGACCCCATCCAGCGGCACGCAGGCGACATCCCTGCCGAGTTGAACCGCGACGACTGCAACCCGATGGACGGCCAACTCGTCGGGGTGTGCGACAAGCTGGCCGCCTACATCGAGGCGTCGGCCTCCATCCGCACCGGCATCCGCCCCACGGAGCTGGAGGACGGCAAGCGCGCCCTCTACCGGCGCTTCCGGAACGCGAAGGTCGCCGGCCTGCAGTTGGGGTACCTCTTCGAGTACTTCCGGTAGGGCCTGGAGGCGGCGGGGTCACACGGTTCGCTGAGATATCCCCTTGATGCGGCACACGGCCCAGTTTTTGCTGGAGGCCGTCACCGTGCCGCCGCAGTAGGAGCAGCGGGCCGACGCGTTGACGTCGAGGGGCGCGCCGCAGTGGGGGCAGTAGACCGCCTTCACGCCGCCCTTGGCCCGGTCCGTTTTCTCTCCGCTCCTTCGCGTGAGCTCCCACTCGTACTCCATGAACTTCTCCCGGTCCTTGCTGCCGGAGACGACCCGCCCCGTCCGGTCGTCCAGCGTGTACACCGTGATGCGGGTCCGAATGGCGGCCACGAGGAAGTCCATGCCGCCCGCTTGGTAGTACCCCTTCAGGTTCGTCTCCAGCACGGCGATGCGCTCGATGTAGTCCGTCTCGCGCTTCTTGCGTATCGGGGCCAGCAGGCCCTCCATTTGATTGTAGAACGCATCCGTCAGCCACGGCCGCACGGGCTCGATGTTTTTGTTGTGCCAGCAGTCCTGCATCTGCACGTAGAGGTTGGCCATGTGCTCCTGGACCCCTGCCGCGCTGAAGTCCGGGTCCAGCCTCAGGTAATCGCTCATGGGCAGGAGGGGCCTGGAGAGAACGATTACTTCAGGCGCGTCCGTCCGCCCCGCGCGACGATTCCTGTCGAAGATCCCTCTGTCCCCGAAGAACTTGACGACGAAGAACAGGAACACCAGCACCGCGATGACCCCACCCGAGTCGATGGAGCCGCCGGCCCAACCCAGGTCCACGAACCCACCGTCGCCGCCTCCCCAGCTGCTGTCACCGCCGCTCCATCCGCCGCTCGAGCTTCCGCCGTAGTCGCTCTCCCCCGCGAAGTTGCCGAAGTCGGAGCCCTCCCCGACGTTCAGGGGCAGAACGATGGCCAGACAGGCCAGCAGCAGGGACAGCGCAAGATACGGCAACGCCTTTTTAAAAACGTCCTTCATGGTTCCTCCGTTCCGCCAGACTTGTCTAAATATACTCATAGGTATCTTTAGTGCTGACTTCCTGTTTCACTGAGGCCGGTTTCACCAAAAACTTGCGTTCCTGGTCAGAGCCTTCCTCTCCACAGG
>NZ_DBHLDX010000085.1:0-6497 GCF_057312375.1 Fretibacterium sp. | reverse complement strand
CCAGCTTGCGGACCTCCTCCGCTACGACGGCGAAGCCGCGTCCCGCCTCGCCCGCCCGCGCCGCCTCGATCGCCGCGTTGAGGGCCAGGAGGTTCGTCTGGTCCGCGATGGACGTGATGGAGCTCACGAAGCCGGAGATGGCCTCCACCGACTGCGCCAGGTGGCCGATCTGCTCCATCGTTTCCTCGGACTTCTCCTCAGCCAGCTTCATGCCCTCGACGATCCGCCCCACGCTGTGAACTCCCTCCGTCGTCCCGGTGCTGACGGTGGCGGACTGGGAGGCGCCCTCCGTGGCCGCCTGGGCGCTCGACTGGGCTCCGGACGCCACCTCGCCGATCGCCGCGTTGATCGACTGAAGGGCAGAGGAGCTCTCGCCCAGCAGGGTGTCCGACTTGCCCATCAGCCCGCCGACGCTCTCCATCGAGGCCAGCAGGTCCCCCGATATCTTCGCGAGCTCCTCGGACTGACGCGAGTTCTCGGCCACGCCGGTCCGGATGCGGGAAACCACCTCGCCGATGGAGCCCGCCGTCCGATTCAGCATCCCCGATATCCTGGAGAACTCATCCTTGCCGGAGTCGTCGAAGTGGGTCGAGAGGTCGCCCGCCTCCAGCTCCTCCATGAGGTCGGTCATCCGGCGCACGGAGCGCGTCATACCCCGAATGATGCAGAAGAAGGAAACTCCGACGATGATCAGCGGCGTGACCGCGACGCCCAGCAGGATCAGGAGCAGGGTCTTGAGGATGCCGGAGATCACGGAATAGGGGAAGAACGCGCCAAGGTAGAGGTCGTACCCCACAGGAGCGTAGAACATCAGGCGCCGCTCACCCTCGTGGGTGTACTCGGTGACCCCGCTCTCGCCCGCCGTCATCCGCCGAACCGTCTGGCGGACGCTTTCCGGAGAGGCCGGGTCCGTCAGGAGGTTGGTCTTCATGACCTGCTCCTTCTTGGGGGAGGCGACGATCAGGCCGTCCTTCCGGATCAGGACCCCGGAGCCCTGGCCGAAGACCTTCAGGGCCGCCGTCTGCGAGCTGATCTGGTCCACGTCCAGGTCCGCGCCGACGACTCCCAGGAGCTTCCCTGCGTCGTCCCGGACGGCGACGGCCATGGTGATCCCAAGGCTGTTGGTCGCTGCAATGATGTAAGGCTCTGAGCAGATGACCTCGCCGTCCCTGGCCGCGACCGCGAGCTTGTACCAGGGGCGAGTCCGGGCGTCGAAGTCGTCGGGGGCCTTCCAGCCGCCTCCGTCCGCAAAACGGCCGTCCGACTCATAACCCCAGAACAGCTCCTTGATGCCGTTCGGCCTGTTCTTGGCCAGAAGGGCGGCGGCGGCCCGAGCCACCTCGTCCTTAGAAACCGCCTCGAAGTTCACGAACGCATACCGCAGCGATTCGGCGGAGGCCGAGAGGACCGCGGAGGATCGGGTCAGGACGCCTCGAAAAATCTGGGCCGATTGGGATACGCTCTCCACTCCGGCCCCCTTCAAAACGGAGGACAGCGTTGAGCCGCCCCAGAGGTAAACGACCCCGATCATCAAGAACAACACCAGGAAAACCGCCGCGACCGTCCCCAACATCTTGCTCCGAATCGTCATCTTTTCGTCTCCCTTGCTAAGCAAAAAACCGAACAAACATCCCATAGTGCCATAGCACAAACGCACAAACCCGGAGGACCGCTCCTGCCGGACGCTCTTCCGGCTCGCCAAAACGCCTGCCCTCCGGGATGGAAAAACAACTTTGTTAATTATAATACGCAACCCCAAAGATCGGCAATACCTCTGAAAAACTCTTGACAATCTGTTGAGGGGATGCTATTTTGTTAATAATCAAAGTTTAACCCCACTTTTGGGGAGTACGCGAGAGCGAGGACGAGAGCTAATGAAACGCGACGGAGAGGCCTCAGCGCAGGTTCGGAACAACGGGATGTGGTGGTGGCAGCCTTAAGCTGCCCTCTGTCCGCGCGCGTTGAAGAAGAAAGCGCTTTAAGGGCCGGAGGGAATCAACCCTCCGGCCCTTTTGTATTGTGAGAGCGTCACAGCCCGGGGCCGACCTTTTGGCCCCGGGCTTTTTTGTATCCCAAAAATTTTATACTTTATTCAGGAGGAGATTGCAATGGCAAACGACGTCGAGAGAAAAGCGATGGTCACGGGGTTCTTTGGGGAGTACGGCGGGCAGTTCATCCCCGAGCCTTTGAAGAAGCGCTTGGACGAATTGGACGAGGCCTTCCGGGACGCGATGGCGGACGAGGCGTTTCAGGAGGAGTACCTGGCGCTCCTCAGGGACTACGTGGGGCGTCCCTCGGCGCTGACGGAGTGCCGCAACATCTCGAAGGACCTGGGCGGGGGGCGGCTCTTCCTGAAGCGGGAGGACCTGAACCACAGCGGCGCGCACAAGATCAACAACTGCATCGGGCAGATCCTTCTAGCCCGGCGCATGGGGGCGAAGCGAATCATCGCTGAGACGGGCGCGGGGATGCACGGCACGGCCTCGGCCATGGCCGCCGCGCTCTTTGGCATGGAATGTACCGTGTACATGGGAGCCCTGGACATGGAGCGCCAGAGCCCTAACGTGGAGCGTATGCGGGCCATGGGGACCCGCGTCGTGGCGGTGACGGAGGGGCAGCAGACCCTCAGGGAGGCGGTGGATAAGGCCCTGTCCGTCTACGTGGAGGAGCCGGACACCTTCTACCTTTTGGGCTCGGCCGTCGGGCCGCACCCGTACCCCTCCATCGTGCGGGAGTTCCAGAGCGTCATCGGGCGTGAGGCGCGGGAGCAGTTCCTGAAGCGCGAGGGGCGCCTGCCGGACTACGCCGTCGCCTGCGTCGGAGGGGGCAGCAACGCCATCGGGCTCTTCTCGGCCTTCCTCGACGACGCGGAGGTCCGGCTGGTGGGGGTGGAGCCGGCCGGCCGGGGGACGGACCGACTGGGAGACCACGCGGCGACGCTGGCCTTCGGGACCCCGAAGGTCTTTCAGGGGTTCAAGAGTTACGTCTTGGCGGACGCAGATGGAGAGGCCGCCCCCGTCTACTCGATCTCCGCGGGGCTCGACTACCCCGGCGTGGGGCCGGAACACGCCTGGCTGAAGGACACGGGGCGGGCCCGTTACGAGAGGGTGACCGACGAGGAGGCCCTCGCCGCGTTCCGGACCCTCTGCCGGCGGGAGGGCATCCTGCCGGCGCTCGAGAGCAGCCACGCGCTGGCCTGGGCGCTGCGCCTCCTGCCCACTCTCGGCAAGGACAAGACGGTCCTGGTCAACCTGTCGGGGCGCGGGGACAAGGACTTTCACTCGATCCCCGAGGCGTACAGGAGCTGATTTTCAGAATATATTCTGCGCGGAGGCAGGCCCCCTGCCTCCGCGCTTTTGCCCTTTCAGGGCGCCCCGAAGTCGCAAACCTACGTTATAATACAAAAGTTAACGAAAATTTTTTCTGCGGTTGCAGGGAATCCGGTGCGAAACCGGAGCGGCCCGGCCACTGTAATCACGACGAGCCCGCAGGTCAGCCACTGCCGCAAGGCGGGAAGGCGCGGGCGAAGGATGAGTGAGAGCCAGGAAACCTGCCGGGAAAGACCTTCCCCTTCCGCGTGGAGGCGGGCGGCTTGTCGTCCTGTCGTGCCAGGGTGCGGCGGGACCCGGATTGCGTTGGGCAGCGGAGCTGCCGGACGGGACGTCTGTCCTGTCCAAAGACCTTGGGGCGGTGCAGGACCGCGCCGTCGCCAGAACGGGAGGAATCGCATATGAGCAATGCAAAAGAACCGGGGGCGGGGGGCCAGACAGCTGCCGCGCACCTTCCCGACGTCGCCTTCGACGAGTTCACCCCTCTGAGCTACGAGGCGTGGAAGGAGGCGGCCACCGCGGCCCTGAAGGGCGCGCCCTTCGACAAGAGGATGTTCACCAAGACCTACGAGGGCATCACCCTGAACCCGATGTACACGGCGGAGGACACGGGGGCCCTGAGGGCCGCGCGCACCTACCCCGGTTCCTACTCCCTGAGGGGCAACGAGGCCTCCGGCAACCTGAAGCGCGCGTGGGAGATCGTGCAGTTCTGCGATGAGGCGTTGCCCCAGGAAGCCCACCGGAACCTGCTCCACGAGCTGGAGCGCGGGGCCACCTCCGTCGCCTTCCGCCTGGACCCTCGGACGGAGGCGGGGCTGGATGCCGACGCGCCGGGGACGGACGGAGCGGGTGTCTCGCTCTCCACGCTGGAAGACGTCGAGGCCCTGCTGAAGGGCCTGCTGGACCGACCCCTGGCGATCTATGCCGGGGCCTCCGCGGCACCCCTGCTTGGCTTCGTGGACGCGCTGGCCAAAAAGGAGGGCGTCGCCCCAAGGACGCTTTCGGGCTGCGTGGGGGCGGACCCCATGGGCTGCCTGCTGGCGACGGGAGGCTTGCCCGCGCCCCTGGAGCAGCTCTGGGACGAGATGGCGGAGACGATCCGCTGGGCCGAGGCCGCCGGCTCCCCGCTGCGCACGGTCCTGGTCCGCGGCAGCGTGCCGCATGACGGCGGTGCGGACGCGGCCCAGGAGGCCGCCTGCGCCATGACGGCCTCCATCGAGACCTTGCGCGCCATGCTGGCGCGGGGCATCTCGGTGGAGCAATTCGCCCGCCGGCTGCGCTTTGAGTTTTCGCAAGGGGCCAACTTCTTCATGGAGATCGCGAAGCTGCGCGCCGCGCGCATCGCGTGGGCTCAGATCGCGGAGAGCTTCGGCGGCGGCGAAGAGGCCCGGAAGTCCCAGATTTTCGCCCGCACCTCCCGCTTCACCCGAACGGTGTACGACCCCTACGTCAACATGCTGCGCGGTGCCACGGAGGCGTTTTCAGCGATCGTGGGCGGCGTGGAGGGGCTGACCGTCGGCTGCTTTGACGAGGCGCTGCGGCCAGGCTCCGAATTCTCGCGCCGCGTGGCCCGCAACGCCCAGATCATGCTTCAGAAGGAGTTCAACCTGCGGGAGCCCATTGACCCCGCGGGAGGTTCCTGGTATCTGGAGGCCCTGACGGACGAGCTGAGCCGCAGGGTCTGGGCCAAGCTTCAGGAGATCGAGGGCCGGGGCGGCTTCCTGGAGAGCGTCAAGGCGGGCGTGCTGCAGGAGGACGTGGCCGGGACCCTCGCGAGCCGCTGGAAGAACCTGGCGAAGCGCTCCGACCGCGCCGTCGGCACGAACATGTACCCCAACATGAGCGAGCCCCTGCCGGAGTTCGGGTCGCCGGACTGGGAGGGGCTAAGGGAGGAGCGTCTGCGGGCGCTGAAGGGCGCCCGGGGGGCGCGGGACGACGCCGGGGTGAAGAAGGCCCTCGAGGGGCTGTCGGGCGACGGCCTGATCGGGAAGGTCGCCGCAGCGGCCGAGGCCGGCGCCACGCTGGGCGAGGTACGGGCCGCGCTGGCGGGCGGGAGGGGCGACGTCGCGGCGGAGCCCGTACGACCCCACCGCTGGACGGAGCAGTTCGAGGAGCTGAGGGCCAGGACGGAGGCCTACAGGGCGCGGACGGGTGATAACTTCCGCGTCTTTCTGGCCAACATGGGGCCCATCCCCCAGCACAAGGCACGGGCGGACTTCATCTCGAGCTTCATGGAGGTGGCCGCCTTCGAGATGCTCCGCAACGACGGCTTCGAGACGCCGGAGGCGTGCGCGGAGGCCGCCGCCGCGAGCGGTGCGGAGATCGCGGTGATCTGCTCCACGGACGCCACGTACCCTGAGGTGGTGCCGCCGCTGGCGCGGGCGATCAAGGAGCGGGCGCCGAAGATGGGCGTCTACCTGGCCGGAGAGCCGGCCCCGGAGTTCAAGGACGCCTACGTCGAGGCCGGCGTGGAAGGCTTCATCAGCGTCCGCTCGAACTGTCTTGAGACTTTGTCCGGATTTCAGAAGATGAAGGGGATGTTCTAAAGATGTCCGTATCGTATAAAAACCCGGATTTTACGCAAATTTCGCTGAACTGCCCCACTTCCGGCCCGGACTTTGACGAGGCGGTCTGGAGCCGCAACTTCAAGGCGGAGACGGGGTCTGAACCCGAGGCGATGACGACCCGCACGATGGAGCAGATCGACGTCCCCCCCCTCTACACGGAGGCGAAGGGCGGGCACTTCGCCCATTTGGCCTTCGACAAGCCGGGGCTGCCGCCCTTCCTGCGGGGACCCTACCCCACGATGTACGTCACGCGCCCCTGGACGGTGCGCCAGTACGCCGGCTTCTCCACTGCCGAGGAGAGCAACGCCTTCTACCGGCGCAACCTGGCCGCGGGCCAGAAGGGCCTCTCCATCGCCTTCGACCTGGCGACGCACCGTGGCTACGACTCCGACCACCCGCGCGTCGTGGGCGACGTGGGCAAGGCGGGAGTGGCTGTCGATTCCATCCTGGACATGGAGATACTCTTCGCAGGCATCCCGCTGGACCAGATGTCCGTTTCCATGACGATGAATGGCGCCGTGCTGCCCATCATGGCCTTCTACATCGTGGCCGCGGAGGAGCAGGGCGTGGACAAGGCCGTCCTGTCCGGCACGATCCAGAA
>NZ_DBHLDX010000084.1:2514-6533 GCF_057312375.1 Fretibacterium sp. | reverse complement strand
CAGGAGCGTGGCGAAGCCTTCGAACCCTTATCAGGATCGGGTGGACGTCGCAAAGTCCCTCTTCGGGGTCCTTGCTGCGGACGTCACCCTGGAAGAGGCCCTGGAGGAGAGGCGGAACCGTATATGAGGGCTTCTGCGTTGAGCGTCAGGGCTGCGGCATCTCCTTGATGAGCTCGGCGAAGACGGACACGTCCTTCAGGAACTCATCGGCCTTCTCCATGGAGAGCGGCACGGAGAAGAAGAAGCCCTGGCCGGCCACGTTGTACTCCGCGAGCCACTGGTTCTGGTCCTTCGTTTCTATGCCCTCCGCCACGATGTTGAGGTTCAGGGAGCGGGCCATCTCGATAACGCTCTTCACCAGGCTTGCGGTCTTCCTGGACTTCAGCATCTGATCGATGAAGGAGCGGTCGATCTTCAGGCTGTCCACGGGAAGCTGGCTGATGTACTGCAGCGAGGAGTACCCCGTCCCGAAGTCGTCCAGCGCGACGCTGATGTTGAGCTTCTTCAGCTTTTCCAAACGCCCGCGCGCCTCTCCCAGGTTTTCCATCAGGACGTCCTCCGTGATCTCCAGGGTGAAGCGGTCTGGAGGGAAGGTCACGTTTTTCAACTTCCCCTCGATGAAGTCGAAGAACGAAGCGTCCTTCAGCGAGAGCCCCGAGGCGTTGGCGTTGAGGTGGAAGTTCAACTGGGGGTACTTCCTGGTGAAGCTCTCCATGGCGACGAGGGCCTGCGAAACGATGGCCCGGTCGATGGCCGTCAAGAGGCCCGACTCCTCCGCTTCGGGGATGAAGGCGCCAGGCGGCAGGATGCCGCTCGCGGGGTGCCTCCATCGCGCCAGCGTTTCAAAGCCCAGGAGCTGCATGGTGGCCGTGTTGTAGATGGGCTGAAAGTAGGGGATGAACTGATCGTTCAGAAGGGAGGTCTGGATCTCCGCCGTGATCTTCAGGATGTCCTTGTGTTCCGCGTCCTTGCCCTGACTTTCTGTCGCAGGGGAAACGAAGAGGACGCAGCCCAGGCCGCGCTTCTTTGCCGCCTTCATGGAGCTCGACAGGCGGCTCAGCACCTGAAGCGCGGTGAACTCCTTGGGGATGTCCAGCATTGCGGTGAGGCAGGCGCTTGGGAATACGCTGTCCCCGTTGATCCAGATGGGGATGGAGATGAGCTTCAAAAGCCGGTCCAGGGCGGATTCCAGGTAGGACTGGGAGCTCACGCCCTTCAGGATCGCCATCACCTCGTCCCCGCCCGTGCGGAAGATCGTGGCGAAGCCGTGGAGGATGGTCTTGGTGCGTTCGATGACCTCGATCAGGACCTTGTCCGCGGTGTCGGAGCCGTACTGCTCGTTGAGCAGCTTGAATCGGTCCATGTTGAGAAGAACGACGCTGAAGGTGTACCCGTCCGCGCCGTTCAGCTTGCGGAGCTCCTGGCTCAGGGAGTCCATGAAGCAGTCCCGGTTCGGAAGGCCCGTCAGGGAGTCGTAGTAGGCGATGCGCAGCAGGCGCTCGTTGGCGGCCTGCTGCTCGCTGAGGTCGAGTAACACGGAGAGCGTGAGCTTGCGCGCGTTCCACGTCAAGGAGCGGGTCAGTTGCTTCACGGGCAGGGCCGTTCCCTCGGCTCCCAGGAGGATGAGGGGCTGCCCGTCCGGAAGGTCCTGCATCTCCCGCTCCGCCGGGTCCTGTGCGTCCTCGGATTGAGGGTCCAGCTTCGCCCTGGGGATGAGGATGGAGGAGAGCTTTTTCCCCTGCAGGAAGTCCTCCGGGCAGTTGATCAGGGAAAGGAGAGCCCGGTTGACGTACAGGATGCGGTCCTGCTCGTCGCTGATGACGAGAGGGGCGGGCAGTTGATCCAGGATCGCGTCACGGGAGGCCAACAACTGCTCCGTCGAAGGGGAGGCGGCCTGCCGCCCCGAAAGGGCCGTGCCGTTTCCTCCATCCGATGACAGAAGCGTCGCCAACGCCTCGTTCAGGAGGTCGAAGGATGGGGCGACAGGTTGGAATGGCTTCATGGCTGTCCCTGCATCATCTATCAGCCCTTAAAACCGGTGGAACTCGTAGGCGGAGAACTGTGCGATGAGGCGCAGGGCGGCAAGCTGGTCCTTCGTCGGCGCCGCACGGTCGTCCGACCCCAGGGCGGCGAGCCCTAGCAGGGATCGGTCGTCGCAGATGGGGAAGAGGCAGGTCATGGAGGCCATGCTTGCCCAAGGACACTTGTCGAGCCCCCAGGCTTTGAGGGCGGTGTCGGCGTTGACGTCCCTGAGGTCGACCTGTGCCTCGTGGACCAGTGAGGCGGCGACGGGGAGGGACGCGGGGAGGAGCCCTTCGTCGGGGGCGGCGGCCATGCGGTTTGTCCGTTTTGCAGCGCAGACGTACCCGCCGCGCGCCTGGTCCCAGACGGCCAGGGTGCAGTTGGGGAGGCGTCCCTGCTCCATGAGGATGTCGGCCAGCAGGGAGCAGAAGTGGGTCCGGTCCGTCGCGCCCTTCAGGACCTTCAGGACGTTGGAGAGCGCCATGGCGGTGAACTCCCCGGAGAGGTTCTCCTCGGAGGCCCTGCGGTTCTGCTCGCGCAGGGCGTTGATGGCGATGGCCCGGACGGCCAGGTTCCCCAGCAGCTCCATGAAGTTCAACACGTGGGCGTCCGGGAGGCTGTCCCAGGTCAGGAGGCAGAAGAGGCGGAGGGACCCCTCCGCGATGGGCAGGACCGCCTCGAAGGGCGCACGGTCGGACTGGGTGAGGACGGGGGTCGGGGGAAGGTGCTCCTCCTGATACACCCCCGTCCGGGGCGGGATGGAGTCGGCCCTGCCGGCAATCGGCGTCAGGGCCGTGCCGTCGTCGTTGAGGATGGCTACGGTCTTGGGGAACAGGCTCTCGCGCAGGACATCCGCCAAGAAGGCGGTGAAGTACTGCAGCGGCATGGGCTCAAAGATAGACGCCAGCGTGTTCTTCGTGGCCAGGATCATGTAGGAGAGGCGGGAGAGGCGCTGTTCCGTGGCGTCGATCCTCTGGAAGGTCTGCCACAGACGGATCATGCCGGCATAGGGCTCGATCTCCGAGATCAGGGCGTCCTCCGGCTGTTTCCTCAGGAGGACGAAGATCGCCCACTGCGCCCCGCGGATTCGGAGGACGCAGGGCCATGGGTCACTGCCCTGCGCCGCCTCCACCTCGAAGGAGGCCTTGGGAGGACGCTGGGAGAAGAGGGGCCCCAACTTCAGGTCGCTCTCCTGAAACGTCAGGGAGTCGGGGGACAGCCCCACGGCGTCCAGAACCTGGTACCCCGCTTCCTTAGGCTCAAGGACGAGAGCGGTCAGGCCCTTTGACCTGAGGAACTCCGAGAGGTACTCCAGCGCGCCCCCGGATACGATAAAGTCTATTTTGCGGTACAGATCTTCCATGAATGCCACCTCCGGCCTGAATGGCGCCCCCATCGACGTGGGGCGGTCGGTCAAAGAGCACGTCCTGAAGCGCCCTAGGGGTCCGCACGTTTTGAGGTGTGGACCTCGATGCGTTTTTGTCGCATTGTCCCCGCTATTCTATCGCTTTTCAGGGAGAAAATCGACAATCCCCGGACCTTTTCGACGATTTTTGGAAGAGGGCGGTGGGGCGTCGGGCCTGTCGCCTTGTATTATAATAGAAAAAATACGGTATCGAACTCTGCCGTCCCCCGCACCGAGGCGGGGACGGCGGCATCTGGAGGCTGAAAATGGCAGAGAAGCACGGCTTGGAAAGAGGCGGGCATGAGGGGAAGCGACGTCAGGTCGGGGTTGAGGCCCACGGAATTCGGCTGCCCGTCATCCAGCGTGGGGACGACCTGGTGCGGATTGTGGCGGAGAGCCTGATCGAGGCGGCGCACTCCCCCTACGCTCCCTTTGCCCTGCGGGACAGGGACGTCGTCGCGGTGACGGAGTCCCTGCTGGCGCGGGCCCAGGGCAACGTCGTTTCCCTGGACGACATCGCAGCGGACGTCGCGGGAAAGCTGGACTCGGATGAGGTGGCCGTCGCGTTCCCCATCCTGAGCCGCAATCGGTT
>NZ_DBHLDX010000084.1:0-2414 GCF_057312375.1 Fretibacterium sp. | reverse complement strand
GACCGGATCGAGGTCCACTTCACGAACAACCCCCTGAACCTCCTGAAGACGACGAAGTGCGTCATCATGGCCAACATCCACCAGCGCGGCACCTATGCGGCGCTCCTGAGGGAGCACGGCGCGTCGGTCCTGACGCTCGACCGGATATGCAACGCCCCGCTGCGCGACGGGGGCGGGTACAACGCGGAGTTCGGCCTGCTGGGGTCCAACTTCTCGAAGGAGGGCAGCGTGAAGCTCTTTCCCCGGGACGCGGAGCGCTTCGCCCTGGACCTCCAGCAGGAGGTCCTGCGGCGGTCCGGACGCAGGGTGGAGGCCATGGTGTACGGCGACGGCGCCTTCAAGGACCCCGTCTGCGGCATCTGGGAGCTGGCGGACCCCGTGGTGTCCCCCGGGTTCACGGAGGGGCTGCGGGGCACGCCCTCGGAGATCAAGTTCAAGATGGTGGCGGACAACGCCTCCGGGGATGCGGAGGCGGCCGTGCGCGAGGCCATACGCTCCAAGCCCGCGCCGGGGGGGAAGGAGTCGGGGCTGACGGAGTCTCGAAACGCCCTCGGCACGACGCCGCGGCGCTATACGGACCTCCTGGGCTCGCTGTGCGATCTGGTGTCCGGCAGCGGGGATCGGGGAACCCCCGTCGTGCACGTTTCCGGGTACTTCGACTCCTGGAACGACGAATGACCGGCGGTCCTGAGGTCAACCCCTCTCGATCGCAGCGCTTTTGTCCCGATCGGACCGTCCCTGGAGGACGGTCCCTTTTTGTGGCGAGGAGAGGGTGAGCGGGGCCTCTGCCGCGTTCACAGGACCTTTACATCGGAGGAATATCCTGTCCTTCGTAATGAGGGGAAATGGAGGACGTTCCTGTGGCGGCGGGAAGTCTGCGCCAACACCGCTGAGCTTCACGCGCTTTTGGTTGTCTGACCTGACTTCCAGGAACGCATGTCCGGGATATGCACATCCTGCGTTTTCGTCAAATGGCGGTTTGAAGTTCTGAGGCGAAAGCGTAATCTTGTCCCCGCAGGCTTTTTAGTGAGGGGTTCTCTTCTTCCCTGTGGCTGTCCGGTGGATTGGAGCGATCTCCTTTGGAAGTTTGGAGGCTGAGAACGACATGAGATCGGAAAAGAGAAGAGTGGGCGGGAGTGCTGTTGCCCTTGCGGCCCTGGCCTGTTTGATTCTGGCCCTGTTCTGGGCTTTCCCCGCCCTCGCACGGGGAGATGAGGCGGTCCGTACCCTGACGCTGGAGGACTGCCTGGCCCTGTCGGAGGCGAACCATCCCGACCTTGCCGGGGCGGAGGCGAAGAGCGAGGCGGAGCGCCGGCGGCTCTCCCTGGCGGCCGTGGAGGACCGCCTGCAGGCATCGGGAAGCGTTTCGGCGACCCGCTCCGGCAGGGAAGGGGCGGTGACGGGCAGCAGTTACACGGCCGGAGTGACGGCGAGCCTCAAGGTCTTCGACACGAACCGGACGAAGTATGCCGTCGAGGCCCAGCGCAGTGTGCTGTCTGCTGTGGAGGCCGAGGGAAGGAAGACGCGGCTGCAGGTCCGTGCCGGGGTCAAGAAGGCCTACATGGACCTGCTGCTGGCGGGGGAGGTCCGCGGCCAGAGGCAGGAGGCGGTGGATTCGTTCCGGCGCCATCTGGAGCGCGCGAAGGGCTACTACGAAACGGGGCTCAAACCGAAGATCGACGTGACGAAGGCCGAGGTGGACCTGGGGAACGCCCAGCTCGCGCTGGTGGAGGTGGAGTCCGAGGTCCGGGTTGCGCAGGCCGCGCTGCTGAACGCGATGGGCGTGGACTCGATGGAGCCGTTCGAGGTTCGGATGGCGGAGCGCAGGCTGCCGGACGCGGCGGAGGACGACGCCGAGGCCCTGGCCTTGGAGCATCGCCAGGACTACGCGGCCGCGGACCTGCGGACGCTCGCCGGAGTGGCCGAGGTGCGCTCCGCGGCGCGGAGTTCCTCCCCCAGCCTGTCGCTGAGGGGCGGGTACAGCGCTGGCGGTGAGGACATCTCCTCGCTCAGGTCGGAGTGGAACGCGGGCCTTTCCCTTACCGTTCCCATCGTCGACGGGGGAGCGACGGCAGCCCGGACGGACGCTGCGAGGGCGCAGGTCAAAAGCTTGGAGGCGGCCCGCGAGGCCCTGCGGCAGGACATCCTTTTGGAGGTCCGCAAGGCCGTCTTGAACGTCCGCAACGCCAGGGAGCGCATCCGCATTGCGGGGTTGACGGTCGCCCAGGCGGAGGAGAACTACTCCCTGGCCGAGGGGCGCTACCGGACGGGCGTTGGCGATTCCCTGGCGCTCTCGGACGCGCTTCTGGCCCTCACCGATGCCCGGCTCTCCGTCTACCGGGCCCGCTACGACCTCCAGGTGGCCCAGTTCGCGCTGGAGAGCGCGACGGGGGTCGAGCTGACGGAGCCGGAGG
>NZ_DBHLDX010000083.1:0-6781 GCF_057312375.1 Fretibacterium sp. | reverse complement strand
AAGCCCCGTTCAGGGGAGCGCGCCAAAGACCGGAAAAAAACGAAGCTGGAAAGGATTTCGACTTGCCGAACGTCAGCGCCGACACCTCACTCCGCCGTCTCCGATGCAAGGCGGTCCAGGGCCGGATAGTCCGTCTTGCCGGAGCCCAACAGCGGCAGCTTCACCCCCGACAGGAGCTTCTTCGGAATGGCCACCTCCGCGTAGCCGGCGGCCTTCAGGTGTGCCGTCATTTCCTCCCGGGACGCGTCCTTCTTCTCCGTCACCAGGATGATCCGCTCGCCCTTTCGCTCGTCCCGGACGACGGCCATGGCGCAGCGGACGCCGGGCCACAGGCGCTCCATCTCCTCCTCCAGCGCGGTCAGGGACACCATCTCCCCGCCGATCTTGGCGAAGCGCTTGGCCCGCCCCCGGATGCTCAAAAAGCCCAGCTCGTCCAGGCGGACGATGTCCCCCGTGTCGTACCACCCGTCCTCCACCGGCTGCAGCACACCGGGCCGCTCCGAGCGGAGGTAGCCCATCATCACGTTGGGCCCCCGCAGGAAGAGCCGCCCGACGCCCTCCAGGCCGACCACGGGTTCGAGCCGCGCCTCAAGCCCCGGCAGCACCCGGCCCACCGTACCCGCGCTGCACTGCAGGGCCGTGTTCAGCGACACGACGGAGGTCTCCGTGGTGCCATACCCCTCCAGGACGCGGATGCCGAACTTCTCGCTCCACATCCGGGACGTCCGTTCCCGCAGCTTCTCCGCCCCTTCGAAGACGTAACGCACGCTGTAGAAGTCGTAGGGGCTGGCGCTGCGGGCATAGCCGTAGAGGAAGGTATCCGTACCGAAGAGGACGGTGGCGTTGATGTCGTAGGCCACCAGGGGGATGGCCCGGTAGCTGAGGGGCGACGGGAAGTAGAAGGTGTACATCCCGCTGAGCAGGGGCATGATGGTGCCCACCACGAAGCCGAACACGTGGAACATGGGCATGGCGTTCAGCACCACGTCGCTGGGACGGAAGTCCACGGAGGACATGAGCTGGTCCCGGTTGGCGACAATGTTCCGATGGCTCAGGGCCACGCCCTTGGGCGTTCCCTCCGATCCGGAGGTGAAGAGCACCACCGCCTCATCGTCCGGCCCGCCAGCGGTCTCCGGCGTGGTGAAGCGCGCCTGGAACCAGGCCGTCAACTTCGCCCTCAACCCCAGGGCCCGAGCCTCATCCTCCAGCCACAGAAACCTCAGCCCCGCGGATTCCATGGCCTCCACCAGGGCACCGAGCTTCCCCGCCTCCACGAAACGCCGTGAGCTGATCACCGTCCGGATCTCCGCCGTCCGGCAGCAGGCCAGGGCGTTCTGCGCGCCGACGGTGCAGTTCAGCATGGCCGGCGTGTGTCCCAGCCGGGACAGCCCCAGGGCCAGGGCCGCCGTGGGCACGCTGCTGGGCATCAAGAGCCCCGCCCGCTCCCCGGGGTTGAAGCGCCCGCCGAACAGGTTTCCCAGGGCCAGAGCCGCCCTCACCATCCCGTCGTAGGTCACGGGCTTCCGGCCGATGTCCGCTGCGATGACCCGCCGCCGGCCATAGAGCCGCCGGGCGTCCAGCAAGGCGCCGAACAACGTCCGCCCGCTGTCCCGCACCTGCCACGCCGCGTCCCGAAGCAGGTCCTGGAGGAACGTCTGAGCCATGGCGCGCCGCCGCCGACCCTTCACCTCCGGCGGGATATCCAGCTTTCGGGGCGGCAGGAAGGTCAGGGTGATCTTCGGGAACCAACGCACCGGGAACCTGCCCCGCAGGTAGGACGCCCGGGAGAGCTGGGCCCCCTCGATGCGCAGGGGCAGCAGCACGGCTCCCGTCTTGTCGGCCAGCATGGCCGCGCCGTCGAAGGCCCTCATCTGGCTGCCGGTAGTGGTGATACGCCCCTCGGGGAAGATGACGCAATGCTGGTCGCGCTTCAGCTCCTCGATGAGGCCCTTCAGGCCAAAGGGGTTCGTGGGGTCCACGGACCAGGTGCGGAACAAGGCCAGAAAGGGCCGCACCCACCGCCACCGGGCCACAAGGCTGTTGATGGCAAACACGGGCTCGTCGGGAATGAAGAGCGCCACCAGGGCCGGGTCCAGCAGCGAGACGTGGTTGGGCATGATGACGGCCCGGGGCCCCGCCACGCGGTAGTTCTCCATGCCGCGGACCTCCACGCGGAACAAAAGCCTCAGGATAAGACGTCCTGCAGCGCATATGAGTTTTTTCACCTGGCAACCTCCTTGACATCCGACGTCGGGGTCCTCATCGCTAACCCCTCGGCCCCGAACGGTTTGACCTCGGAGAGCCGCAGGACCTGCCCTCGGGTCCCGTCCACGCGGACCCTGTCCCCGTCCCTCAGAACGCCGAGCACCCCGCGCACGGACATGACGGCCGGAATGCCCATCTCCCGCGCCGTCACAGCCCCGTGGGACAGGGGGCCGCCGCTCTCCGTCACCAAGGCGCAGGCCGCGTGGAAGAGCGGCGTCCAGGCCGGGTTCGTCGTGCGGGCCACCAACACCGCCCCGGGGGGGAACGACGCGAAGTCGTCCGACGAGCGGACGATGAAAACCGGACCCTCCGCCATGCCCGGACTGCCCGCAAGGCCGTTCAGCTCCCCCGCTCCGTCCCCGGGCCCCTGCTCCTCCCCATCCGGTCCCAGCGTCCACCTGGGGGCGCGCTTCCGGTTCGCCTCGTAGGCCGCCTTGTTCTCACCGACCTCCCGCTTCAGCGCCTCCCACGGGGTCGCCCCCGACACACAGGCGTCCATCGTGGCCCTTCGGGCGAAGAAGATATCCCCGGGGTCCGCCAGCACCCCCTGCGCGGTCAGCGCACGCCCCAGTGCGAAAAGGCCACGGCGGATCAGCAGGTGCAGCCGCGTAGTCTCATAGTGCTCCTCGTCGTCCAGCTCCGTGTAGAGCCGCACCAGCCGGATAATCTCGCGAAAGAGGAGGTGCAGGTCCTCCGGGACCAGCGCGAAGAGACGGTCCTCCGCCTCGGAGGCCGTCGCCCGGACCTGCATGCCGTCGCACTCCTCCGGGGATGCGGCCATCAGCCTCAGGTCGTCCAGCACCACCCAGGGCGCCCCCGACCAGGTCGGGATGTAGGGATCAAACTCCACCTCCCGGTGGCCGTGGTCCTCCAGAAAGCGCCGGAAGGCCTCCGCAAAGGCCGGCCAGGCCTCCAGTTTTCCGGACTCCAGGAGCTCCCGGGAATCCATCCCCCGCACCAGGTGCAGGAGCTCCCCGTCCGCGCGGATCCGGTCCGCCAGGCGCTGGAGGTCCCGGTTGACCAGGCCGGTCTTCGTCTCGCAGCAAGCGGTAATGCGGTCGAAGAGCTCCATGGCCTCCTCCGGCGCGAAGAGCTTCAGAAAACACAGCAGGGAGCGGTAGAGGATGGACTGCGTGATGGAGATGGCGATGTTGGGACGGAAGTACTCGCCGCCGGCCGCGCAGATGCGGGAGACGTAATCCCACAGCTCCGCCGGGTCCGTGCCCAGGGGTTCCGCACCCAGAGCGCCCAGACGCAGGAGATAGCGGTCGAGGCCACGGCGCCATTCCGCGGGCAGAAACAGCGCCCAGCGATGCTCCTCCACGAACCTCCCGATCCCCGCCCTCAGTTCCTCCGCGCTCCTGGGCATGAAGGGCAGGCGCCCCAGGTAGAACCGGACGGCGTTCTGGTTGCCGTAGACGTAGTTGTCGAACAGGGCAAACCACTTGCCCTCTAGGGGCGGAAACCCCATCATTTTGAAGGAGTGGTCCAGGGACTGGTGAAACCCCTCCTCGATCAGGTCCCAGGACATGGGGGTCATGGCACTGGGGTAGCGCTCCGCCGACTCGTCCCGCGTCCACAGGGGCGCAATGCTGGTGACGGGCCGGGACTGAAGCAGAAAGAGCTCTTTCCCCTCGAAGCCCCACTCGATATCCTGCGGGAAGTTGTAGAAGGACTCGACCTTCAGCATCAGGTCCCCCAGCGCGGCGATCTGCCCCTCGCCCAGGGAGGGCTGGTCCGCCTCCTCCCCCGGAACCTCCACCGTCTCCGTGCCTGTCCCGCAGTCGCTGGACACGATCTTCCGGGCCTTATGCGCGATGAAGGAGGAGACGACTCGGCGGGATTTTCGGTCCACCACGAACTGGTCCACCTCGCTCTCGCCCCCGACGACGGACTCCCCAAGCCCCCAGTCCGCGTTGATGAGCATCGCATCCCGCCCAGCAATGGGATCCACGGAGAAGCCGACGCCAGCCGTGTCGCAGCGCACCATCCTCTGAACGACCACCGCCATTGCGGCCCCGCGCTGCCCGAAGCCCCTCGAGTGCCTGTACGCCACGGCCCGATCTTGCCAGAGCGAGATGAAGCAGGCGCGTATCCTGTCCAGGATCTCCTCCGCGCCGACGCAGTTCAGATAGGTGTCGTGCTGCCCGGCAAAGGCAGCTCCCGCGAGGTCCTCGAGCGTGGAGGAGGAGCGCACGGAGTACGCGCCGGGCTCCATGCCGGTCAGGGCCTCCCGCACCTCGGCGGCCAGCCCCGCCGGCAGGAGGACGCCCTTCATCCGCTCCCGCAGCGCCGCAGCGGCGGGCACAAGCCTGTCGGGACTGTCGAAGGGCAGGGCTTCCACGGCCTCCCAGGCCCCGGGGACCGACGCGAAAAACTCCGCGTATCCCTGCGGCGTAACGATAAAGCCCGGCGGGACCGGAAATCCGGCGCGAAAAAGTTTGGAGAGGCTGGAACCCTTGCCCCCGCTTCGGGGGAGCAGCTCCGCCTCGGGGTCGCTGAACTTCAGGACATAGGACATGGAAGGACCTCCCTTACCGTTCGGCACGGAGCGCCCGGGCTTCGCGGCGCTCGACGAGAAGTCCCAGCGCCGCCAGCACGAAGCCCGCCAGGACGTCCACAGCATAATGATAGCGCATGTAGATCGTGGAAAACCATATTCCGACACAGGGGATCAGGAACAGCCAGAACCGCTTCCTCTGCCACACCCAGTCCGAGAAGAGCATATAGGCGCTCACCGCGCAGTGCAGACTGGGGAACACGTCCGTGCCATTCGTCCCATAGGGGTAACAGGTGGCCAGGAAGTCCGTCATCCAGTACCCCTTCAGGGGCACGGAAAACTCCCCGGCGAAGGCGAGGTAGGGACCCAGCGCCGGGACCAGGGTGTAGCCGATGTAGCCGATTCCGTATATGGAGAACATCCCCGCGTAGAAGGTCCGGGCCAGGAGAAGATCGGAAAACAGATAATCCAGGATACAGACAGCCAGATAGACCATGAAGAGCATGTAGCAAAAGCTGAGGAACTCCGTGAGGACCGGTTGAATCATGGGCTCCAGCACGACGGAGAGGCTTCCACCGAACAGCCGGCGGTCCAGCTCCCGTAGGGAAGCGTCCTTCCTGCCCTCGTTGATGAGGGGGGACACCCAACGCATGTGGGGGAAAAGGGCGTCCATCAAGATGGGGTAGATCGCCAGGCGCAGGCGCCACCTGCAGGAGGTCTCGTGTCCCCGAGTGAGGAGGACGCCGCCCGCCATCAGCGCCGCGGACCCCATATAGACGAGCGTGTGGGGCGAGAAGGGGCCGACGGCCCACAGGAGACGAAGGAGCGTGAGCAGGATAAAGGCCCCGAAAAAACGTTCATGGATCCGTGTACTGCGCCATAACTGCATCATGCAGTGCCTCCTCGAGCGGCCTCACCCGGGACATCGTATCCCGGCGGAAGCAGAAGTTCCACAGGCGCGTCCCGGACCTCCGCATGACGTCCAGCAGCCTGCAGCCAAGAAGCGTAACGATGACGTGCGCCACCGGGGCCCAAAGGGCTCCGGCGAGGAGCAATACCCCCCACAGCAGGGGCGCAGCGACGAGGAGGACGGTCAGGCCGGCCAGAGCCTTCCAGAGCAGGACCACGTTGGGCCCATCCGGCATGTGCCGCCCGGCCCACCATCCGGCGAGGACGGCAGGTGCGTTCAGCGCCGCAGCGGCCGCGACACAGGCGCCGGACGCCAGAAACGTCAGCGCCTCGGGCACAATGCCTCGCTTCGGGAACAGCGCGGCGCCCCGCCACGTCCTGCACCCCCGGGCCGCCTCCCGGTACTGCCGCCAGAGCTCCGCGCCGGACACGAGGACATCGCGGCTCCCCACGCCGCCGCACCCGCCGCAGCGATACCGGGGCCTTTCATCCAACCCTGCAAGAAAGCGCCGGGCGCAGCTCAGCCCCCGGGCGGGAGGCAGGGGCAGCAGGGCGGACAGCGCCTCCGCTTCCTCCTGCGGCCGCTCCGACGCGAAGTCGGGGTCCAGCGTCTCGAGGGCCTCCGTCATGGCTGCGTGAATCCCGTCGACCCCGCCCTTCGCCGCGTCCTCCAGGTCCAGGGGCGGCCCGGTCAGGACCTCCGCCTCCCCGCCCCAGAGCTGCGGTGAACCGTAGCGGACCGTGACGGGGACGACCCGAATATCCGGGCGGCTTCGAAGCGCCATGGCCGCGATGAACGCCGCGCCCTTCTGAAACGGAAGGTGCGCCGGCCCCAGGGTGCTCGTCCCCTCGGGGAAGACGAAAAGGTCCCCGCCCTCCGCAAGCCGCGAGACGGCCCGGGTCAGGCCCTTGCGATTCGAGGCAGCTGCCCCATCGTCGCCTGGGCGCACCACCTCGATCCCGGAGAAGAACAGCCGGGAGATTGGGTTCTTCACCAGGTTGGCCGCGATGAGGAACTCCACCCGGCCCCGGAGCGCAATGTTGTAAACCCAGCCATCCACCGCCCCGTCCCGGTGAAAGCCAACGTAAAGGACGGGCCCGCGCTCC
>NZ_DBHLDX010000082.1:0-6799 GCF_057312375.1 Fretibacterium sp. | reverse complement strand
TGAAGGGAGTCCATACGGTTGACGGTTCTTAACGACTTAATCAGTGTTTCCCTAAATAAAGGAGCGCACGCGCTCAGTCGGGAGTCCGTGCGCTCCTTCGCAATTTTAGACAGGTTTAATTCGCCAAGCGAGGTCACGCGCCGGCGGTTCTCTCCTGCGCCTTGCGCTTCATGGCGCTGGCCTCTATCATCCTCGTGCGGTTGGCGTTTTGGAGCGCCGCCTGCGCCATAAGCTCTCGGCTGTTCTCCCGCTGTTCCTGGTTTCTCCGCTTAATAGCCTCCTGGCGCATACGAATACGCCTCAGTTTCTGGGATTTTTCCACCATGTCGGTGTGTCGGTCCCACGCCCGGAACGTGGCCTCCGAGGTCCGCGTCTTTGCCTCCTCAACCTGCTTCAGCGCGTCCTCGATGTTAGCGAAACCCTTGCCCCCGGATACGGCCTCCCCGGCGCTGGACGGCGAGCTCTGGAGGCTGCTCAGCCCGTTGTCTACCCTCAGCATCGTTCCCCTTCCCTCCTCGACGGCAGATCGCCTTTTGCGTCCATTATAGCATGGGGGCGAAGCGACGCGGCAGAAGAACGAACGAACGGGGGTTGCATTGGGTGCGATTTCTGCGATTCCCTGTATAATGAGTAGGAACGACATCTCTGGTGCCGTATGCGCCCCTCCTGAACGCGAGGACGGCGCACGATGATGGAGAGTGATCTTAATATGCGACGGTCGTTTAGAAAAAGCGCTGTGCTCGTTGTGGCGTCGGTCTGCCTTGTCCTTTCGGGCGCGTCGTTCTCCGAGGCGTCCTTTGTCTATCCCGGCTCCTGCCCTGTGTCCCCCGGCGGAGTTGCGGTCTGGCCTTTCCCCCAGGGCGGAGCGGTGATCGCAGCGTACCAACAGCCCTACGCCATGAATTTCGAGGTCTGGAAGCCCATGGGGTTGCCGGCGGGGTGGTACGCCACCTTCGACGGCTTCCCCGTCGCGCAGGCGGCCCAGAACCGCTGGGTGTACGGCCAGCTTGGACCCGATGGAGCGCTCGTTCCGACCTGTGTCCTGGTGGGGTCCGTCGTCCCCGGGCAGGTCCCTGGACTGACCCGCATCGCGGCGACGGGCCTGTGCGGCCGATACGTCAACGACCCTGAGTTTTGCAAGATCATGGACTACCGCTGTGACCGTATGGGGATCATCAGGGACCCCCTGGCTCGAACCGTGGTTGCCTGGCGATCGGGGAGCGAGGGCGCCTGGGTGTGGCTTGGGGATCGCTGGAAGAAGATCAAGCCGCTGGCAGGGGAGTACACCTGGCATGCGCTGAAGCGCCGGCGTCAGTGGATCGGCGAGGAACTCCGCAAGAACTGTATCTGGTGGTTTTGCGTGGAGCCCTGTGACTTTGCAAACCTGGCGCGCCAGTGGGGGCTCCTGTGGGGCGGTGAGATCTGCCTCGACGCTCTCGGCGGCTATCGCGGTGGCGACGGCGCGGAGAACCGTGATTTCCGAAACCTCCCCGCAGGCAGGACCCCGGATACGCCGGAGAAGAAGCCCGACAACGGCGGCCAGTGGGACGTCGAGTAGGGCAGAGTGAGAGGGAACGGACGCTTGCCTTTCGAGGGGAGTGATGGTTGCATGGACGAAGAAGAAATGGACGTCGAGGCCCTTCTGGACAGGGCCTATGAGTCCGAGGACGCGGAAGAAGTGGAGGCGTTGGTGGCGCGGGCCCTGGAGATCGAGCCCGACAATCCGGAGGCGCTTTTGCTGCGCGCCGACCTGACGGACGACGACGAGGAGCGCCTGTCGATCCTTCAGGGGGCGCTGGAGGCCGTGGAGGCGGTTCTGAAGGAGGAGGGGGTCGATGAAGAGGCCTACGAGGAAAATCCCCTTGGGACCGTGTACCTGGCGTTGATGCAGCGCGCGGCGTTCACGCTCTATGGCGTTGGGGACGACGAGCGGGCCATGGAGTTGATTGAGCGCCTCCTGCGCCACGATCTGGACGATAACGGCGCGGTCAAGAGCCTCTACTACAGAATACTGATCGAGCAGAATGAGTGGCAGCTCATCCTCAGCAGGACGATGCAGGACGAGGACCACCAGTTGGGCTGGGCCTATGCCAGGCTCTGCGCGGCCTTTATGCTGGCCCCGAAGGGAGCGGACCGGGGGACGGCGGCACGGATGTTCTGGGAGGCGCTGATTATGTCCCCAAACGTCCCCTTCTACATGCTGGGGTACTTTGCGGAGCCTGCGGACGACTCCGAAACGGAGGAGGAAGACTTCAACTTCGCCTCGCTCTACGCGGACGTGTGGTCCACGTCGCGGGACCTCCTCAACTGGTTCTCCCGCGGAGTGATCCTGTTTGGCCTGCTCTCCGGCCGTTTTGGCGAGGAGAGCGGCGATATGCTTGAAATCCTGACCTCCCTTGGCGGACGGCAGGAATATGAGGCCATGTGCAAGCTCCCGATGGAGGGCGACGACGTGGCCGTCATTGAAACGTTGGCGGCACACCACTGTCTGGCAGGACAGTGAAAAGGCGGCGCGTGAAACGCGCGCGCAAATCCTAAAGAGGAAATGGAGTGACGGATCAGATGGCAAACGTACCGAGCGACATCGAGATTGCGCAGGCAGCACGGCCCCAACCGATCGTCGAGATCGCGAAGAAGTTGGGCATCGCAGAGGGTGAACTGGAGTGCTACGGAAAGTACAAGGCCAAGGTGGTCCCTGAGGTGCTGAGGGAGCGCGCGAGGAAGCCGGACGGCAAACTTGTCCTCGTCACGGCGATCACGCCGACCCCGGCGGGCGAGGGCAAGACGACCACCAGCGTCGGGCTGGCGGATGGATTGAACAAGATCGGCAAGAAGGCCTGCGTAGCGCTTCGCGAGCCCTCTCTCGGGCCCAGCTTCGGCGTGAAGGGCGGCGCCGCGGGCGGCGGCTACGCCCAGGTGGTCCCGATGGAGGACATCAACCTGCACTTTACGGGCGACCTGCACGCCATCACCACGGCGCACAACCTCTGCGCCGCCATGCTGGACAACCACCTTCAGCAGGGCAACGAGCTGAACATCGACCCGCGCCGCGTCGTGTTCCGCCGCGTGATGGACCTGAACGAGCGCGCTCTGCGCAACATCGTCATCGGGCTTGGCGGCAAGGCCAACGGCGTGCCGCGCGAGAACGGCTTCGACATCACGGTCGCCTCGGAGGTCATGGCGATCCTGTGCCTGTCCATGGACCTGATGGACCTGAAGGAACGCTTCAAGAAGATGGTTTTGGCCTACACCTATGACGGAAAGCCCGTTACGGCGGGTGACATCGGCGCGGCCGGCGCCATGGCCGCCCTGATGAAGGATGCCATCAAGCCCAACCTGGTGCAGACGCTTGAGGGAACGCCCGCGTTCATCCACGGCGGCCCCTTCGCCAACATCGCCCATGGGTGCAACAGCGTGCAGGCGACGCGGCTGGGCCTGAAGACGGCGGATTACCTGGTGACGGAGGCTGGGTTCGGCGCGGACCTGGGAGCTGAGAAGTTCCTGGACATCAAGTGTCGCGTCGCGGGGCTGAAGCCCGATGCGGTCGTCGTGGTCGCCACGGTGCGCGCGCTCAAGATGCACGGCGGGCGCAGCAAGAAGGAGTTGGGCACCGAGGACCTGAAGGCGCTGGAGGCGGGGATACCCAACCTGCAGAAGCACATTGAGAACGTTCAGAAGTTCGGCCTGCCCGTGGTGGTGGCGATCAACCGCTTCCCTCTGGACACCGAGGCGGAGCTTGCCCTGGTGGAGGCGAAGTGCAAGGAACTGGGCGCCTCCTTCGCGCTGTCCGAGGTTTGGGAGAAGGGCGGCGAGGGCGGCAGGGAGCTGGCGCAGAAGGTCGTTGAAGCTTGCGAGAAGCCCTCGAACTTCAAGTTCATCTACGACGCGAAGATGAGCCCGAAGGAGAAAATGGGGGCCATTGCGCGCGAGATCTACGGGGCAGAGGGCGTGGACTTTACGCCGCAGGCCGAAAAGGACCTTCAGGTCATCCACGATCTGGGCAAGGACGACCTCCTGGTCTGCATGGCCAAGACGCAGTACTCCTTCTCGGACGACGCGACGAAGGTGGGGCGTCCCAGCGGCTTCCGCATCACGGTGCGCGAGGTGCGCCTCTCCGCCGGAGCCGGGTTCCTGGTGGCGGTCACGGGCGAGATCATGACGATGCCCGGCCTGCCCAAGAAGCCCGCGGCGCTCTCCATCGACGTGGACGAGCAGGGAAAGATCACGGGCCTGTTCTGATCCCGCTTTCGAGCGGAAACGGCCCGTTGGAGGATGCATATAAGTTGTGGCCCTGAGGGTTCCTCAGGGCCACAGTTCTTATTTTGCGTTGATGACCTCCATGTCGCGCTGTTTCAGGGCGCTCTCCGCGGCGTTGCAGGCCGCCAGCACCGCCTGCCACTTTTCGACCCGATCCGCCTCCGTGCCGTTCGTGAGGGCGGCGATGGTCCCATCCAGGGTGCCCAGGGCGTCGCTCAGGACGTTCTCCGTGCTCCTGGAGGCCGGGGTGGGGTCCGCGTACTGAAGGGAGTCCGCCAGACGAAGGAGGGGGGAGAAGTCCTCTCCGGGAAGGTTGAGGGAGAGCTCAAGGTTCTTGACCAGGTCCTGGAGGTGGCTTGCCTTGAGCGAGAGGGCCAGACGTCCCTCCCTCTGTTCCCTGCGGTCTGCGCCCCCGTGCTTCAGCATCGTCATGTTGATCAGGAGGAGGGGGAGGAGGAAGGCGGCTACTCCTCCGACGTGAATGAGGAAGTACGTCGTCGTCGAGAATTTAAGGTAGACGTTGAGGACGGAGGCAGCGATGACGAAGACGAGGTAGGCCGCCAGGATGCCCAGGTAAGAGAAATTGCCCGGAGCCTCCCGGCCGCTGGAAAGCGCGAACTTCGTGGAGAAGAGCAGGCCCAGGATCAGCGCGAAGGCGAGGGAGGCCATGGATATCCAAAACGTCGTTCCCCGCCCCTCCGGCGTCGTCAGGAAGAAGATGAAGACGCCCGCTGTGACGGCGATGAGGGAAAAGACGAGGGCGAGGTTAAAAACCTGATGGAGTTTGTCGATAGCGCTTCTGATGCTCATGACGATCCTTCCTTTCGTGATGCGTGCCGCTTACGGCAGAAGGGGTTTCCCGCACTCGGGGCAGAATTTCGACGCCATTTCGAGCCGTGTTCCGCAGTTGGGGCAGGAGAGGGACAGGCCGCAATGCGGGCAGAACTTGCTGTCCTCCGCGCAGGGCTTGCCGCACTTCGGGCACTTGTGCGCGGACGTCGAGGCAGGGCTCTGCTCCTCCGTAAGCCGCGCTCCGCACGCAGGACAGAAGGAGCTTGTGGATGGGCAGGACTTGCCGCACTTGGGACAGCTCACGTCCGAAGCCGACGGGGTCACGGTCGGGCTGGCTGGTTGAGTGCCTTGTCCGAGGGGGTTGACGTACTGTCCCATCTGGGCGGCCATCTGTCCAATGGCGCCGCCCAGCCCCATGCCCGCGCCCAAACCGACGCCCGCACCCATCAGGGAGCTCCCGCCGCTCTCTCCCCCGGCGTCCTGGGCCGCCGTTTCCAGCACGTCGAAGGAGCGCTCCTGCTGGTAGGTGTACCCCTTCAGGTCCATGCGCGCCCGCTCGCTCATTGCCCGTTTCAGGTCCTTAACGGCCTCGTCGTCGTCCGGGACGTTGATGGAGCCGAAGAAGAAATTCACGGACTCGATGCCGTACTCGTTGAACACAGGGCGCAGGACTTCCACCGCTTCGTCCGACATGTCCTGGAGGTAGGCGCTGATGTCGAAGATGCTGATCTTCTTCTGCGATATATAGGTGGCGATCATGTCGCCGATGCGGCTCAGCAGGAGCCCCCGGAACGAGTTCACCAGGTCCTCGCGAGTGATCTGCGTGCGGGTGCCCGCCAGCTTGAGCAGGAACTGTCGGCTCTCCTTAATGCGGATGCCGAACTGGCCGTAGGCCCGGACGGGCAGCGGAACCTGATATTCGGGATCGCGGAGCAGGATGGGGGTCTGCGTTCCCCACTTCACGTCCAGCACGTTCACCTTGTTGATGAACCACACCCATGCCTTGAAGGGGCTCTCGCCTCCCGTGGGCAGGTTGAGGAGGTGCCGCAGGACGGGAACGTTCTCGGTGGAGAGCGTGTAGCGTCCGGGACCAAAGAGGTCCAGCGCCTGTCCGTCGCGGAAGAGGATCGCCTCCTGGGCCTCCTGGACGATCAGCTGAGTCCAGTTCCCCAGCTCGTTGCTCCGCGCCGGGGCCTTGGCATCCGTCCAACGCCATGCGAAGACGTCGCCGCTGTCAATCTTCTCATCCCACTGTACGATCTGTAACAAAGCCATGATGGGCCGTCACTCCATTCTCGATAAATTTGTCCGCCGCGCCTTAGACGCTGGGGGTCAAGAGTTCCATGAAGATCATCTTGTTGATCTGAGTTTGAAGGTAGAGGGGGCCGAAGACGACGAGAAGTACCGTCGATGGCGCGATGGTGTGAACGACGACGGCCTTCTCAAGGTATTGGGAGGCATGAGCCAAAAGGATGTCCTTGACGCGGAAGGCCAGCCAGATGGAGAGGAGAAAGCTCGCGCTGAACACGTAGTTGTTGTATGTCGAGGCCGTTTCGGCATCCACCCCCATCTCTTCCCAGGAGCCTGGGAGGATCAGGACGCCGAGGCAGAGCGCCAGTTGGACAATCGTGGCGAGGAGAGGCAGTTTTTTGGGAGAGTTCATGCGGTTCAGTGATTGTGCCCTCGTCAGGTACCACACGGGGCTGTAGATGCCCATGGTTGCAATCCAGAGGAAGGGCAGGGACAGGCC
>NZ_DBHLDX010000081.1:0-7532 GCF_057312375.1 Fretibacterium sp. | reverse complement strand
CACATCAAGGCCACAATCGCAAGGCCGATGGTCAGCGAAGAGTTTCCGAGGATGAGCCCATATCCTTTCCGTCCTGCGCCGCGGCGGCGGAGGGATGCAAAAATCTGTCCCATGGCTCTAATCCAAGGCGACCCGTGGGTCGAGCAGCGAGTACAGGACGTCCGTTATCAGGTTGACGAACAGGACCATCACGGCAATGACGAAAACGCCTCCTTGAACCACGGCATAATCCCGACCGAATATGGCCTGGATCATCAAAGACCCGAGCCCAGGTAGGTTGAAAACCGTCTCCGTGATGACGCTGCCACCCAGCATGTGGGCCAGCTGTAACGAGAGCAGCGTGGCCGTCGAGATGAGGGAATTGCGCAGGATGTGCCGGGCACGGACAATACTCTCGCTCAATCCCTTGCTGCGTGCGAAATCGACATAATCGCTGCGGGAGATATCCACGATGTTGTTTCGAAGGTTCCGGACCAAGAGTGCGGCAGTGGAAAGAGATAAGGTGAACGCAGGGAGGATCAGGCCCATGAAATGGTCCAGAGGAGTGCGCCCCCACCCTCCAACGGGCAGCCAGCGCAGCTTCAACGCAAAGAGCATCATGAGCAGGAGTGCGATCCAGAAGACGGGGGTCGACAGGGCGATCAGCGCCCCGGTACGAATCAGATGGTCGGCGACTCTATCCTTTTTGGCCGCTGCAATGTAGCCCAGTGGAAGGCTTATGAGAAGTGCAATGAAGCCTGAGAAAAGCGTAAGGCTTAAGGTAAGGAACAACCTTTGGCCCAGAAGATTCGCGACGGGGACACCGAAGAGCACGGAGTTTCCCAAATCCAGCCGAAAAAGGTGCTTCAGGAAGAGCCAATATTGGACGGGAAGAGGGCGATTCAGGCCCAGCTTAATCTGAAGGGCCTCAACCTGGGCGTAGGTTGCCCGCTCTCCCAGGAGCGTTCGGGCAGGGTCGCCGGGAAGCATGTGAATCATGAGGAAGACTACGATGGTTACGACGAAGAGGACAGGAATCATCTGGAGGATGCGTTTTAGGATGTAGTTGAGCTGCTTCAAGGAAAAACACTTCCCTCACACGTATTCCGCAGCTCCCGACGTAGCGAGGTTGGGAACTGCGGGGACAGAGTTGCAGATGAGCAGACAAAACAATGGGCCCTGTGTCGATAGAAACGTGGGGAGTCAGGGCCCATCATCGCTTCAAAACCCGCTTTTATCCAACGGAACCAGGATGTGATAACTACTCATCCTTGTAAGCATCGATGAATACATAGCGCGAGAGGCCCGAGAACCTGAAGTTGTGGACCGTGTCCTTCCGTGCAACGGGATAGACGTTCTCGTAGAGCGGATACATTGGACATTCATCGAAGAGAATTTGCTGGATTTCCTCGTACATGCCGCGGCGTTTCTCCACATCCAGCTCCTTTTCCGCTGCATGGGCCAGCTGTGTGACCCTTTCGTTCTTCCATCCCGTGTGAAAGCCATGGCTGGCATCGTAATCGGCGATGAAGCTGGTGAACCCTACAGGGTCGGCGGTGTCTGTGGACCAACGCAGCATCGTGACCTGGTGCTTCAGGTTCTGGAAGGACGCGCTGACTGTCGGCCCTTCCAGCGGAACGAGCTGAAGGTCCACGCCAACCTTCGCCCACTGCTCTTTGAGCACTGTCGCGATGTTTTCCATGACGCTGTTGCCGGAGCTGTAGATGATCTCGAGCTTAAAGCCCTTTTCCTGACCGGCATCCTTCAGCAGGGCTCTGGCCTTTGCAACATCGTAACCGGGGTCTTTCAGTTTCTTGTTGTAAAAGGTGTCGACGCGCGGAAAGACTCCGAAGACCGGTGAGCCGTGACCGAAGAGTACCATTTTAATAATAGCCTGCTTATCGGTAGCCAGACGTAGGGCGTTGCGAACCCTGACGTCATCGAGTGGAGGGAAAGTCACGTTGAAATTGACAAAACGCTGCTCCGTGGAGGGCTCCGTGTCTACGGCAAGTCCGGGATAGGAGGCGAGCTCGTCGATCCTGTTGTGAGGAAGATCCCTGACGACATCGACTTGACCCGCCTGGAGCTGCATGATACGCGTATTGTCGTCCGGGACGACGATAAAGCGGAATTCACTGGCGACAGGTTTGCCCTCGACGTGGTAATAGGGGTTTTTCTTGAGGATATAACGCTGGTTCAGCTCCCACTCGGCAAAATAATAAGGGCCGGTTCCCATGGGACTGTCACGGAATGCCTCTGCCCCAACCTTCTCAAAATGCTTCTTGGACTGGACGGAAAGGGCAGGGTTTGTCAAATTGGAGAGAAAGGGGGCATAGGGTTCGGACAGGGATATGACTAGCGTATCCTCATCAGGAGCAGAAACCTCCTTGACGGCGTGGGCCAGGTAGCTCCATGGGCTTTCCGGCCCCGCGTCCCTCAAGCGCAGGATCGACCATATCCAGTCCTCGGTGGTGACGGGCGTGCCGTCATGGAACTTGACGCCCTTTTTCAGGTTGAAGGTATAGGACAAACCATCCTCGCTGACCTTCCAGCTTTCAGCAAGGCCGGGAACGATGCGGATCCCCCCCTGACCATCCTCCTCGGTCGTCACGAGGGACTCCAAGGCAAAGAGGAGCAGAGAAACGATCTGACCGTCCTCGGTGACGACGTCAAGGTGTGGCGCCGTCGTGATGCAGGCCACGGATATCGGCGCATCGGAAGCAGCGTTCGCGGCAATGGAGAACTCTGGGGCAAAAAACGTAACGAGGCACAACAACGTCAATAAAACCCTACTCCTGGTCAAGATAAAATTCTCCTCCTTTGTCCCTAACCGTATAAAATTTTTCCGTATCACACGACTACCCATTGCACTCTTCAATATGATACTCTGAAATCAGAATAAAATAAAGGGTGCATCGGGCCTAAAAGCGCCCCGCCCCTGTAAGAGAGGCTGCCGGATGGGCGGCATGATCACTGAATAGCAACGCGTAAAACAAAAATACTTGACAAGATTTTGCGAGCTCCTTATAATTAGCCCAGCTTAAGGAGCGTGCTGTATCACCGCCGAGCCGAAGTTCAGGAGTGGATGCGATGTGGCCGCTTTGAACGATGGGGAGCGCCTGGAGCGCAGGGTCTATCTCAATTCGCTCTACGACTTTTACTCCCCCCTTTTGACGGAGCGTCAGCGGGACGTCTACGAGATGCTCTACTTCGCTGACCTGGCCCCGACGGAGGTTGCCCGCTCGCTGGGGGTCAGCCGTCAGGCCGTCCACATTCTGGAACGGCGCGTTATGGAGCGCCTTGAGGCGATCGAGGGAGAGCTTCACTTCTCCGAGACGACCCGACGGCTGGAGGAGAGGATCCACGAGCTTGAGGCGAGGAACGAGGCCTTGCGCTTGAACGAAACGAATGGAGGCGCGTGAGCATTTTTGCCGTCCTCCACTTTATAAGGAGTAGAGCAGGGGATGTTTGACGCACTGAGGGAGAAGCTGGAGGCCGCGTTTTCGCGTTTGCGAAGCAGGGGGAAGCTCTCGGAGGCGGACGTTGACGCCGCGCTTCGCGAGATACGCAAATCCCTGCTGGAGGCGGACGTCGATTTCAAGGTGGCCCGCAGCCTCGTCGCCAGGATAAGGGAGAGGGCGCTGCAGCTCGACGTCATCGAGTCGATCAGCGCCGCGCAGCATATCGCGACGGTGGTGTACGAGGAGCTCGTTTCCCTGATGGGGGACCCCGCTCCGCTTGCCATCGCCTCGATGCCCCCCACGGTGATCCTCATGGTGGGGCTTCAGGGAAGCGGAAAGACGACGACGACGGTCAAGCTGGCGCGGCGGCTTCAGGGCTCCCACAGCCCCCTCGTCGTGGCGTGCGACCTGCGACGACCTGCGGCCGTCGATCAGCTGAGGGTGCTGGCGGAGGAGTCCAAGGTCGCCTTTTACGGTCCCGAGGCCGGTGAGACGGACGTCCTTGAAGTAGTGCGCGGGGCTCGCCGGCGTGCGGCGGACCGCATGAATGACGTCATCCTGCTGGACACGGCCGGACGCCTGCACCTGGATCAGGAGCTGATGGAGGAGCTCTCGGCCATCGCCGCAGCGCTCCCGCCCCACGAGAAGCTCCTCGTTCTGGACGCGATGATGGGGCAGGAGGCGGTCAACGTCGCGAGGGCTTTCCATGAGCGCCTGGCGCTGACGGGGCTGATCCTGACGAAGCTGGACGGTGACGCCCGAGGCGGAAGCGCGCTGGCGGTCCGTGCGGTGACCGACGTGCCCGTGAAGTTCGCGGGGGTGGGGGAGCGGACGGACGCCCTTGAGGTCTTCGACTCCCGGCGGATGGCGGGCCGCATCATGGGCATGGGCGACATCCAGGGCCTTGTGGAAAAGGTCCAGGCCGCGGACGTCGGCGACGCCGAGAAGATCGCAAGCAGCCTGAAGGGGAAGCAGTTCACGCTGGAAACCCTTCTGCTCCAGTTTCAGCAGATCGAGAAAATGGGGCCCCTTGGCAAGGTGATGGAGATGATCCCCGGCTTCAGCCGCTTGAAGGGGATAAACGTCGATGAGGCGGACAACGCCGCCATCCGTCGGAGCAAGGCGATCATCCAGTCCATGACGCCGGCCGAGCGCCGTAACCCCCGGATCATCAAGGGGTCGCGCCGGCGGCGGATCGCGCTGGGCTCAGGGACATCCGTGCAGATGGTGAACCAGTTGCTGGCTCAGTACGAGCAGATGCGAAAGCTCTTCAAGTCCTTTTCCGCCGCAGGGGACAGCAAGTTCAAGCTGCGCTCCCTCTTCGGCAGGATGGGTGGCGTTCGCTGAAGCCCTGGGACGCCCTGCCCCCGCAGGGAGGGATTGCTCAGGTGCCTGTTGGGGAATTCATTCCCCCAGATTTTTCAGGAGGTGTCTTGTTGTAATGGCAGTGAGGATTCGTTTGTCGCGCTTGGGCAAAAAGAAAGCCCCTTATTACAGGTTGGTGGTTGCGGACTCCCATTCCCCTCGGGACGGGAAGTTCATCGAGCTGATCGGGACCTATAACCCCATGACCGATCCGGCGGCCGTAGCCATCAACGAAGATCGCGCCCTGTACTGGTTGAGCGTCGGGGCCCTGCCCTCGGACACGGCGCGTGGGCTTTTGAAGAAGCAGGGCATTTGGGAGAAGTTTGAGAGCAAAAAGGCCCAGTAGGGACTTTTTGGAGTTCATCCTCAGCACGTCACCGCAAAAAAACAGGAGGTGCCACAATGGTCAATTACAAAGAGCTTGTCGAGTTCATCGTCAGACATCTTGTCACTCAGCCGGATGCCATCAGCGTGGAGAGCGGCGAAGAGGAGAGTGGGATCAAGGTTATGATTCGTGTTGCCCACGAGGACGTGGGGCGCATCATTGGGAAGCGCGGCGCCACGATCAACGCCATCCGGCTTTTGGCCAAAGCGGCCGCTGTCAAAGCCGGCGAGCGTGTGGACGTCGATATCGTAGAGGAGTAGTGAGGTACGATTTCCAGAACGGCCTCTAAGGACGTCCAAACGTCTGAAAAAATCCAGATTGGACGTGTGGCCTCCGCGCACGGCCTTCAGGGGGCGCTGACGGTGGTCCCCCTGACGGACTTTCCGGAACGCTTCCAGGCGATGAGGACGATCGCCCTCTATCGCGGAACGGAAGCCCTCTGCACGCTTGAGGTGCGCGGTGTTCGCTTCGACGAGGGACGCAACCTTCTCACGCTGCAAACGAACCTTTCGACGCGGGAGGAGGCGGAGGCCTGCGTGGGGGCGTCGATCCTCATCGACCAGAAGGAGCGGGTCGAGCTTCCGCGGGACAGCTTCTGGGTGGACGACCTGATCGGCCTCGCCGTCGAGGACCTGGAGGGACGCCCTCTGGGGACGGTGACGGATTTTCTGACGGGCGCCAACGAGCTGTACGAGATACGCGACGCCGCGGGGGGCCTGCACTACATCCCCGCCGTTCGGGATTTCGTTCGCGACATCGACCTTGAGGGAGGCCGTATCAAGCTCTCTTTGATCGAGGGGCTCTGGGACTGATGCACGTAACGATCGTCACGGCGTTCCCTGAGTTCTTTCGTGATTTTCTCTCGACGAGCATCCTGGGCCGCGCCGTCAAAAGAAACCTGCTACGGGTGGACTTGGTGGACCTTCGCGAGTTCGGCCGGGGCGGGTATCGCCAGATTGACGATTACGCCTTTGGAGCGGGAGGCATGGTCCTCGCGGCGCCTCAGTTGGAGGACGCTCTGAACGTGGCCCGCGGTAGCCAGGAAGCCTGTGTGGTGTATCCCTCTCCGCAGGGAACGCTCCTGACCCAGGAGATCGTCGAAACGCTCTCGCGCCAGGAACACGTCGTCATCCTCTGCGGTCACTATGAAGGGATTGATGAGCGCTTTGTCGAGCGCGAGGTGGACCTTGAGGTGAGCGTGGGCGACTGCGTCCTCACCGGAGGCGAGATCCCCGCCATGGCCGTCATCGACGCGATGGCGCGCCTCGTTCCGGGGGTCGTCGGTCGAGGGGAGGCGGTGGAGGAGGACTCCTTTTACCGCGGGATGTTGGACCATCCGCACTACACCCGGCCGGCTTCCTGGAGGGGGATGGACGTCCCGGAGGTGCTTTTGAGCGGCAACGAGGCGGAGGTCCGGACCTGGCGTCGGGCCAGGGCGGTGGAGCGAACGCTGACCCGCCGTCCCGACCTCCTGGCGAGGGCGGCGATAGGGGACTACCTCTCCGGAGAGGCCTGTTTGGCGCTCCTCACGGCCGACAGGCCGACGTCGGAAGGGGTGGAGGCCCTCTCCTCCCTCTGTCGTTTTTATGGGTTGGGGCGACCTTTTTTCGTCATCCTTCGCCCTGAGGAGCGGCGTTCGTTCGACGCGGGCGCGGCGGAGGCCGCGAGCCCCCCAAAGGTATTGGGGAGCCTGTCCCGCGTTTGGGATTGGACCCGGGCTCACGGGAAGGGACGACCGACGCTGACCGTCGTCATAGAGGCTCAGCCACGTGGCGGCAGCCTTCATACGCTGGAGGCGAAGCGTCGCTGCCTGGAGCACGAGGGGCCGTTGCTCTTTCTCTTCCCCGACGGAGTGGAGGCGGGGGAGAGCGCGGAAGGCCCTGTGGTTTATGCCTCGGTGGCTCAGGAGGCGGAGGCGCTGCCCCTGGCGGTCAGGGCGGGAATTGCACTGGACCGATTTTTAGGAAAGCGCTGATTTTTATTTAGGAGGAAGCACCAGTGAACGTATTGAACCTTGTCCAGAAGAATTATCTTAAGGCGGACCCCGCGCCCGAGTTTCGGCCGGGCGACACCCTTCGCGTCCACGTGAAGATCAAGGAGGGCGCGCGCGAGCGAATTCAGGTCTTTGAGGGCGTGGTCATCGCGCGCCAGCACGGCGGGTTGGACGAAACCTTTACCGTGCGCAAGATTTCGAGCGGGGTCGGGGTGGAGCGGGTCTTCCCCCTGCATTGCCCCTCCATCGATAAGATCGAGGTCCAGCGCAAGGGGCACGTCCGCCGCGCGAAACTGTACTACCTGCGCAAGCTGAGCGGAAAGGCCGCGCGCATCAAGGAGCGCCGCGA
>NZ_DBHLDX010000080.1:0-7633 GCF_057312375.1 Fretibacterium sp. | reverse complement strand
CGGGCGGCCGCCCCGCCCTGCCCCGACAGGGCCAGCAACTCCTCCCGCGCGCGGGCCAGCCCACCGGCATCGCTCAGGTCCTCCGCTATTCGGGAGGCGGTCTGCTCCGGACTGACGTCGCCGTACAGCTCGTCCATCACGCGCCGGTCCGTCAGACGGTTCGGCAGGGCGATGACGCCGTTCCAGCGGTTCAGGATCCGCCGCGCCGCGGCGCGGCGCAGCCCGCGCCCCACCAGCGGCAGCGAGGCCAGGACACCCCTCAGCCCCGCGATGGGGATGAGGTCCAGGAAGCTTTCGGGCGCCACCACGAGCGAGGGGACGCCGCAGTGCATCAACTCGAAGTTGTTGGTGCCCGGCTGGGTCAGAGCGAAGTCCGCGTCCCTCATGACGAGGCCCGCTGGGGCCCGCACGGGGCGCAGCCCCGCGTCGTCCCACTCCCTCAGCTCCGCCTCCGGGACGAAGGGGGGGAAGAGGGTGCGCACCTCGGCCTCCGGAAGCCGGACGCGCAGGGCGGACCGGACGGCGGCAAGCCAGGGCAGGGCGGCGCGGCGGATGGGGGGGCGGCTTCCGGGGAGGAAGAGCACGCGGACCCCCTCTTTGGTACGGTTCCAGTCCCTTCCGGGGGCCTCGTGAGGCGGCGTGGGGCAACCCCGCTCCGGAGGCTGGGCGGCATCCAGCAGAAGCGCGTCCTTCACGAGGTCCCCGATGGCGCGGGCTCCGGGGATGGCGCGGGCCTGGGAGGGAAAGGCCGTGAAGACCCGCGCGCCCTTCAGCCCCTTCTTGGGACCGTAGGTGTAGCAGAGGAGCGGAGCACGGGCGGAGCGCGCGATGCGCGCGCCGAACATCATGTCCCCGCCCAGCTGGATGACGCAGTCCGTGCGCTCTTCGGCCATGGCCCGCCAGAGGCCCGGACCGCCGCTCGGCCCCTCCAGCTTATCGACGCCCAGCAGGGACGCCGCCTCCCGCTCGTGCCCCGACGCGAAGGGGCAGGGCAGAAGCCACAGGGACACGGAATGACCGCGCCGGCGAAGTTCCATCGCCACGGGCCGGACCCAGCCCCAGAGCTCGCCGGGGCCGTTCGTCAACAGGGAAACTCGCATACGAAAAGCCCCTCTCTCAACCGTTAAGAATCCGGCCCGCGCACAGGCCCAGCACGCACTCCGCCCAAAAGTCCGCCGCGTCCTCCGTCCCCATGGCCTCCCGTCCGCGATCCAGGCGGCCATCGACCTCCGCCCTCAGGACGGGGTCCTCCAGGTAGCGACGCAGCTCCCCCACGATGCGCTCCGGCACGGCGTCGCCGCACAGGAGCTCCGGGTAGACCGGCGCCTCCGTCAGGCAGTTGGGGATCGAGATGTAGGGCGTGCGCACCAGCGCCTTCAGGAGGATGCGGGTGAGGGGGCGCACGTTGTAGATGACGACCATGAAACGCCGCAGCGCCATCGCCTCCACCGCCACGGTGCCGCTGACCCCCACTGCGGCGCGGCAGGCGACCAGCAGCCCCCGCCCCTCGCCATCCCACGTCTCAAAGCCTCTCGTCCGGTCCCGCAGCTCGTCGGCCAGGGGCGCCGCAAGCCCCGGGGCGATGGAGAAGACGGGAAGGTACCCCTCGTCCCGCAGGATGTGTGCTGTGCCCAGCAGGACGTCCAGGTGGTGCTTGATGTCGTAGCGCCGGCTCCCCGGCAGGAGGGCGATCGCCCGTGCGCCGCCGATGCGCCGCGTCAGCCCCTCCGGCGCGCTGCAGCCGCGAAGCTCGCTCGCCAGCGGGTGCGCCCGCCAGAGGGAACGGACCCCGCGCTCCGAGAGGAAGCGATCCTCAAAGGAGAAGAGGGGCAGGCAGAGGTCGAAGTCCCGCCTCAGGGCCTTCGTCCGACCGCTGCGCCAGGCCCACACGGTGGGAGGGATCAGGCTGACGATGCGCCCGCCGTAGCCGGCGCGCCGCAGGGCCGAGGCCAGCGGGAGGTGATAGTCGGGGCTGTCGATCAGCACGACGGCCTCCGGCTGGGCCTCCATGACGGCGCGGACCATCGCGCGCCGCAGCCTCAGGATGCGCGGCAGCGCCCGCAGCGCCTCCCCCAGGCCCATGATCTGCAGCTCCTCGTAGCTCCAGTGCGGCCAGTTCCCCAAGTCGGAACAGGCGGCCTCGGCCCTGGGGCCCATCATGCCCCAGACCCGTCCCGTCAGCGCCGGCTCGCGCTCCTGCAGGCGGCGGAGGAACCCCGCCGCGTAGACGTCGCCGCTGACCTCACCGCAGCTCACGAAGATGGAGCGCGCCGCGCTCATGGCGCGATCCCCTGGACAGCGATGCCGTAGCGGCCGGCCATGGACAGGGTCCTGTCCGGGTCCAGGATCAGCGTGCGCCCCGCCTCCACGGCCAGGCAGGTGAGGCCGGCGCGCCGCATCCCTTCGATGGTGTCGGGCCCCACGGTGGGCAGGTCGTATCGCAGGTCCTGGTCCCGCCGCATCATCTTGACGACGACGCCCCGTCCCGCCACCGTCCCCGCCCGGGCGATCATGGCATCCGTCCCCTCCATGGCCTCCACGGCCACCACGGCGCCCTCCGCCACGACCACGGCCTGACCGAAGGAACAGGGCAGGGTGACGCGCAGGACATCCCGCCCGCACTCCACGTCCCGCGCCTCGGCCCCGGTGGGGTCCCTCGCGGCCAGACGGCCCTCCGCGGCCAGGTACTCCGGCAGGATCTGCCAGTAGGGGATCACGGAGAAGCCCTCGCGCTCCAGCGCGCGGACGACGGCCCCCAGGAGCGAGTGGTCGTCCATGAGGCTGCCGGCCAGCACGGACCGGCTCAGTCGGTCGAACAGCAGCGGCAGAAAGTAGATGACGCGCTTGGGGATCCAGCCGGCCATGATGACCCGCCCCGCCCCGAAGCGTCGCATCTCCCGGACGCCGCGCCCCAGACTGGGCCAGCGGAGGCGCACCAGCCTCCGGGCGAAGGGGGCCAGGGGCTCCAGGTCGTCCCGCACCGCCAGCACCAGCGGGGCCTCTCCGGCCTCCGCCAGCTTCCGCGCGATGGCCTCCGGCAGGGCCCCCTCCCCGGCGATCAGGGCGATGGGCGCGCCCGCGACGGGGCCCGTCATCGTCGGTCAACCCTCCAGGCGAAGAACAGCGCCACGGCCAGAAAGAGCAGGTTCGGCCCCCAGCCCGCCAGCGAGGGCCAGATGGCTCCGGCCTCCCCCAGGGCGCGGCACATGGACATGACGACGTAGTAGGCGAACACGATGACGACGCTGATGCCGAAGCCGACGCCCGACCCCCGACGGCCCTGGCGCGACGCACCGAACCCCGCCCCCAGCACCGCCATGATGACGCAGGCCCAGGGCACCCCCAGCTTGAGGTGGAACATCACCCACAGGCGGGAGAGGTCCGCCCCCACGGAGCTGGACTGCTGTATGTAGCGCCACAGCTCGTGGGCGCTCATGTCCACCGGCCGCTTCGTGCTCATCTGCAGCTGTTCGGGCGACAGGTTCAGGGCAAGCCTCTGGCGCTCGAAGCGCAGGAGGAGGGTGACTTCCCCTTCCTGATTCACGTCGTAGACGCGCCCGTCCTCGATCCACCACTGCCCCTCCTGCCACAGGCCCCGCTCGGCGGTCAGCGTGCGCGCCAGGCGGTCCCGGTCGAACTCATGCACCATGACGCCACGCATCACGCCCTGCTTCGCGTCCAGCTGGTCCACGTATAGCACGCGGCGCAGCACCCCGTCCTGCTCCTCCCGCAGGAAGACCTTTTCCTGCACGGCGGAGACCTGATTCTTCAGGATCTCGTACTTCATCAGGCGGTCCGCCGCCTCGGTGGTGAAGGGGACCACGGTCTCGTTGAAGGTCAGCGCCAGGAGGGAAACGAGGAGGGACGCCTCGACGACGGGCCGCAGGACGCGGGAGAAGGGAATCCCAAGGGACTTGAGCGCGATGAGTTCGCTGCCACTCCCCAGAGAGGACATGCCCAAAAGAGTGGCCAGAAGTGACGACATGGGCAGCGTCATGGCCACCACCTCGGGCAGGCGATAGAAGAAGAGCCGCGTCACCACCCCCAGGGAAACGCCCTGCTCGATGATGAGCCTCGCGGCCTGAAAGAGCAGGTCCCCGGCCACGAAGATCAGCGTGAAGATCAGGATGCCGAACAGGAACGGGCCAGCGATGGCCCCCAAGATGAGGCGGTCCAAAAGCCGCGGTTTAAAGGGGTTCATTGTGCGTTCAGCGTGTACTTTTTGGCCATGGATGCAATGAGGCCGTCCACCAGCGACTTCGCGTTCGGGACGTCGTCCGTGCTCTCAAAGGAGGCGGCGACGTGGAGCGTCGTGACCTCGGAAAGGGAGCGGTGGTCCGGGGTCAGCGTCCCCAGGAGCCCCAGCATCTTCTTGACGACGGCGTCCGACGAGGCGGCGGGGCACTCGGGAAGCATCAGCATCAGCTCCCGGTCCCCCGACAGGGCGGCGACGTCCGAGGTGCGGAGGCTCTTTCGGACGAGGGTGCCGTAGGCGACGAAGGCTTCCCTGGAGTCGGGGTCCCGCTCCGCGGCAGCGGAGAACACAAGGCGGATCAGAAGAACGGTCAGCGGATGCCCGTAGCGCCGCGTCCGATAGAGCTCCTCGTCCAGGCGCATCATGGCGTAGCGAAAAACCTGCAGGCCCGTGACGGGGTCCGTCAGGGCCGTCACGTCCGCTTCAGGGGCAGAGGCCGCCGCGCGCTCACTGAGCTGAAAGTAGTAACGGTCGCCCTCCATGGGGCGCTGGATCACGTCCCACGTCCTTCCGCCCAGCGTGGCGGTAGCGTCCCCCGGCGTCAGCAGCACGGCGACGCTCTGGCCCTTCACCGCCTCCAGGGGCAGTTGCGCGGCCTCCAACATGCCGCTGCTGACGCTCTCGACGACGCCCTCCCCGTCCGTCACGACGAAGGGTACGGGCAGGCGGACCTCCGCCTCGTCCGCCCCCTTCGCCGTGGCTGGGCCGGGCCGCCTCCTGCAATAGTGGTAGAGGTTCAACAGCGCGACGGCCCCACACACGGCCATGATGACGCCCACCCACTGGAACATGCGAGCGCCCCGGCTCAGGGCCAGAGGACAGAGCAGGATCCCCTGAGCGACGAACTGCAGCGGCAGGAGCCCCAGGCCGAAGCCATGGACGATGAAGAGCCCGTAGAGCGCCGAGAGGACGATGAACAGGAGACAGGTCATCCCCCAAAACGATGGGTCCACGGGCTCTGCGTCCACCGGCGAACCCATGGCCCCCGCCACGAAGACGGTGGCGACGGCGACCGCGGGGGGCAGCGTGAGCCATTGAAAGAGCGCGCCGTTTCGGGCCATGGCTCAGCGGCACGGAAGGGACGAATACAGCCCGAGGACGCGTCTCATCGGCAGCCCGGACAGCTGGAACGGCGTTATGGCCTTCAAGGTTGCACGACCTCCTTCAAAAAAGCGCTGACTCGCTCCGCAAAAGCTGCTAGACGTCCCTCTCGCGGTCAGGCGGAGGCGTCCGTCAGCGATTTCTCCAGATTCAACGAGGGCCCGCAAGGCGATCGGCGCCTCGCGGACCGGTTTTCGTCACTCGAAATAACGTCAAGTTTATTATAGCCCAACGAAGCCCTTTTGGAGCGCCTCCTCCTCAGCGGTACAGCAGTTCCTCCCCCGACGGGTAGCTCAGGGCGTAGTCCACCACGATCTCCACGGTCTCGCCGGCCTTGACGGACAGCTCCCAGGTCAGGCGGTTCTCCGGGTCGCGCTCCGCAGGAGCCGGCTCGATGCGCTTCACCTCCAGCTTCACCTTGTCGTCCGTGGGGATGGGCAGGCGGTCCCGCACCGTGACCGTGCGGTCCTCGGCCATGCCGTTCGTCACCTTGATCCTGTAGCCGTTGGTGGACACGCCGCTGAACCAGGAGGAGCCGGTCTTGGCCACGAGCGGCTCCTTGCTGGCGGTGATGAGGGGCGCGTAGCCGAAGGGGAGCCGCATCTGACCCACGCCGTACTCCGGAAGGGAGGTGACGCCCGCCGGCGCGCCGTCCACCATGAGGTCCGCGCGCCCTGGGATCAGAGAGGTCTCGGCGTTGTCCATGCTGGCGACAAGCCAGGCGCTCCCGCGCTGCTCCGGGATGAGGACCAGCATGGGCTTGCCCGTGAGGTCGATGCGCCCCAGCGTAAAGGTCGAGGGCAGCCCCGCGCCGGAGAGCGTGCCCTGTCCCGTCACCGTGCGGTCGGAGAGGGTCGTCGTCATCGTCAGACGCCTGGGGGCCGGTCGAGCGGCCTCCGCGGAGGGGACATTGAAGCTCCCTGCAGACATGTCCATCGCCTCACTCATCGACATCCGGAACTTGCGGACGTCACCGTCCTGCTCTTTGGGCTTCAACCCCACGCGCAGCGGCGCCAGCTCCGGCGCCCGGACGCCCTCGTCCTGTGCCTTCGTGTGGAACGTGACGACGCCGCTGTAGTCCAGCCCCGTGCGCTGCTCGGCCAGGGCGAAGAGGTCCGTCTCGATAGCCCCCGTTGCGGTGGTCAGGTTCATGGTGTACCGGGGGGACCACTCGGCAGCCTCTGCAAAGGCCTCCAGCAGGAGGACCGCGTCGCCGTGCCCGTGCCCCGACACCAGGAGGAACGAGCCCGCGCCGTCGGGGGTCCGAGCCTCCAGCTCCTCCCTCAGGACGTCGAGCTTCTCCGTCTCCAGGGCGAGCGCCGGGGTCAGCTCCGCCAGCTCCTTCTCCGCATCGAGCTTCAGGGTCTGGGCCTCCCGGACGTAGGCGATGAGGTCCCGCGCCTGGGTCCCGTCCTCGGGGGCGGGGACGATGGCCTCCAGCAGACGGAGCGTCTGCTGGAACGCGCTCTTTCGGGCGTTGAGGCGCGCCACGGCCGCCGACTGAGCCTCCACCTCCGCCTTCAGTCCCGCCAGGGCGGGAGGCGTCCAGCCGGCCCGCCGGCGGCTCACCACCTTGAAGTCCTCCGCATCGAGGGGGTTCAGGAGGCGCACGGAGTCCTCCCGAAACGCGCCGGGCAACTCGATCTCAAAGTCCCCCTGCGACGCGACCTCCAGGACGAACTTCGCTCCGGACGGGTAGAGGTCCAGCGAACGGACGGTGAAGTCCGCCGCCTGCGCCGCACACGCCCAGCCGAACGTCGTCAGGAGGGCCAGCGCCAGGACGCCAAACAGCGACAGTTTCATTGTTTCCTCTCCTTTCATGGATCGTGTTCCGGGCGTAGCCCGGCTTCTGCCGCTATTGTAGCATGAAGGGGGGTAAGCCCCAACCGCGGGAAACCACCCCCTTGTCCTTTGGCGCGGACTGTGCTTACTCCGTGTGCTCCTCCTACAAGCAGACGAGCGCCGTGTGCTTTTTTGCGTCGACGACGATGACCGTGGACGTCACGGCGCGGCCCTCTCCGTCGTAGGGCTTCGCATAGCCCTTCTCCTCGATCTGTCGCTGTCCCTCAGCCCGCAGTCTTGCGATCTCCCCCTCGCTCCGGGCCAGCTTGAACTCCAGCACGACAACGCGGTGGGGAAAGAGGACCAGGACGTCGCTCCGCCCTCGATTGGTCGGGACCTCCCCGTGGGCCGTGATGCCCGCCCCACGAAGGAGCATCAAAAACAGGGAGCGGTACAGGGACTCGTCCCGCCGCGTGAGGTCCTGGTAGGGGATGC
>NZ_DBHLDX010000079.1:0-7700 GCF_057312375.1 Fretibacterium sp. | reverse complement strand
TGCTCATACTTCCGGGTAGGGTTGAGCCCCAAGGCGTAGTCCTGGCCCTGCATCTGCCCCGTGACGGGGTCAAGCGTGCCAATCTGCGCCCGGTCGCCCAGATCCGCGTTGTACATCTGCATGGGACGCCCGAAGGTATCCAGAACCCTGTCTATCGGAACCCCATACAAGGAGGCCCCCATATAGGACCGCGCCGCCGCCTCCGGGTTGCCCCGGATGTCGAAGGAGTTTGCCGGGTCTGAAACGTAAGCCAACGCCCGGTCTATCGCCGCCTGCTTCCGCGCCTGGTCGTCCTCGGCTAGACGGGTCTGGTACTTGTAGTCCCGCGCCTGCTTGTCGCGGTCGAACATGCCGCGCACCAGCCCGCCAAGCAGCTCCTGCGCCGCCGGTGCAATGTAGTCCGCCCAGGTGGGCGAGGGGGGTTCAAAATAAACGGCCATGCCTACATCCCCCATCCCGTTCGCCAGGTGTTCTGCCACGGATTGAGCTCCCCCGTAACCGGATCGCTCGCAAAGTGCGGGAGCCCCTGTCCGGCGGAGTTCCACATCGTGTTGAACATCGAGTTGTTTTGCTGACGTTGCTTGATTCCACCAGCAACAGAGGCGACCGCCCCGATGGGGTCCCCACTGGCCAGGGCGCTCGCCCCCATGATGTAGGGCGCAGCCGCCTGCATCCCAGGGATGACCGAGGCCAGGCCGCCCAGGATGCTCCCGAACAGACCCAGCCCTCCGCCTCCTCCAACGTAATGCACTGCCATTTCCTATCCGCTCCTCCCCATTATTTACCCTGTTTGACGATGGTGTCCCTCTTGTCCGAGTTCCAGTGGTCCTGCTGCATCGTCTTCAGCAGGTCGTAGGCCGGGAGCATCGGCGCCATGGCGTTGGTGTAGTAGCCTGGTGCCGCTTTATGCAGTTGTTCCCGTTCGGCCAGGTTCGTGTTGAGGTTGTTCAGATACCCGCTGGACAAATTCCCATACCCCTGCGCAATCCCCAAGTAATTCTGTATCCGCTTCGACCCGGCGTCCATCAGGGAGTTGGCAAGGTTCCCGGTCGTCTGGGCGTTGTTGGCGTACCCCGCCGCAACGCTCAGGAGGTCTGCAACCTTCTGAGCCCCGGTCCTGCCGTAGGAATCCCCCAAAGAGATTGTGTGGCCGAGTGTGGTGTTCGCCGAGTTGTTGATCTCCATGAGTGCATCCGTAAACGCCTTCCCGGCGGTCGCCGCCGTGTTGGCGTTGCCCTGATACCCGCCCAGCACCGTCCTGAAGGCGTCCAGATACCCCCGGTTGAGGCTGTCCGCTGCCTCGCGCGACATATCGGACAGCCCCCGGTTCGTCACGCTGCTATTCAGGACGCCTCGCGCCGCCAGGTCGCTGAGCCCGGCGCCCATCGACTGGTTCAGTCCGCCCCGCACTGATGCGTTCAGGGCGTCGAGGATCGGCTGAGGGATTCTGCCGGTGTTCATGAGGGTCTCCGCCCCGGCGAGCTGGTTCTTGGCGTAGTCGCTATACCACTTGTCCGTCTCGCGGGCGTACCGGAGGTTGGACTGGATGTCACCCAACATGTCCTCTGCGCGCCCGTAAACGTCTTTGGCCTTTCCGTACCACTCGTCCCCTGCAGTAGGGGCCTGTCTCAGATAGCTTTCCCCCACTCCAAGGAGTCGTTTTGCGTCCGCGTAGTTCTGGTTCGCCTGGCTGAAGTAAGGGTCTCCAGCCGTCCAGCCCTGACGCAACGCGTCGTTTGCGCTCGACAGGGCGTCAATGCTCCCCCGGGAAAGCTCCGGAGCCCGACGCATCAGCTCGTCGTACCTCCGGTTGGACGCAAAGGTCTTCTTCGTCGCATCGTTCAAGAGGCGCCCCATCAGGTTGTCGTTGCTCCAGTAATTGCCGCCGTTTGCTCCGCCTCGCACCCCACCTTTTCCGGCGGATGCAGTCGCCTGAGGGGAAGCTGCGGGAATGCCCCCTCTCGCGCCGCCTTTGCCCGCTGCGGCAGCCTGGGATGTGGGCTGAGCCTGCGAAACGGACGTGGGAAACCCACTCCAATCCCGGAGCCTCCCCGACGGATTGAGCGACAGGGGAACGGGGACGACGAACTTTTTTCTGTCCGACGGGTCCCTCGTGAGACCCCATGGATAGCCTCCCGTCCTGCCATTACCTGCCGCCGGCTGGGCTGCTCCGCCACTGGCCGGAGCCGTCGGTGGCGTGTGGGTTCCCGTGTACCCATCCATGATCTGATTTGCCATGCCATAGAACCGATTCTCCAGGTCGATCAGGTTCTGGCTCTTGGGGCCAAGCGCGTCGACGGTCCTGGTCTTGCCGCCCTTGGCGTGCGCAGCGGGAGGCAAGCACAGGGACAGGAGCAGCAACAGAATAAGAAGAATCATCCTTTCACCTCCTCTCCTTTCATTGGCCTGACCTTCGTGTCCTCCGGCGTGATGAAGATGTACCAGAGCGTCCGGCTCCTGCCCGTCTTGAAGTCGTAGATGTGTTCCATGCGCTCGAGCGTTCCCCCCAGCACGCGCATATAGACCGCTGGGTTCCGCTTCGTGCAGCAGAGCACGCCCTTGATACCGAGGTGCCGGGCCCCCTTCGCCAGCTTCAGGATAAGGGGACGCCAATGGCGCCCGTCCCCGCACATCTTCGGGACCAGGATGCACCGGCTCTCCGCGTCCAGACAATAGGTGAAGAACCCGTGCATGGGGTCGAACACGATCCTCTCCCCGGGCGACAGAACGTACTCCGTATCGCTGTCTCGTTCCTCGTAGACCTCGACCCACTCCTCGAAGGTCTTCGGGCCGGTCATCGTATGCTTGTACCTCATGATTTGGTCTTCAGGGCCGTGACGAGCAGAGGCTTGCTCATGAAGTTCTGATTGCTCGTAGCGAACGCCAAATCATAACGCTTTATGGTCCATCCTCCTGGGACCGTCAGGACGTAATTCACCTCGTACAGCTCGACTTCATTTGCCCCGTGCCATGCATTCTCGTTCTCCGTCGCAACGTAGGCGGTCCACACCCCGCCAGGGGGCACTGTGAACTCATTAACGCCCTTGAGCAGCTTGAGGCTCCAGATCGGATAGCTGACCTTGTTTAGCTCCTCCTTGAGTTCGTTCAGATACCGGTAAACGCCTTGAAACTCATTGATAAACTTTTGAATGGCGTCGCGTGTCTTGTCTCCGTTTTCCGTGAAGTCCACAGGGAACCCCACCTTCCATTCCGCCATGTTCCTACACCTCCGCTATGTTGAGCTCCATCGACGCGACGTGGAACAGCCCGTTCCGGACGACGAACTCCGGCGTGATGTTCCACCGCCGGATGTTGCAGCGCCGCCTGGCCGCGATCCCCATCTGGGAGGGGACAAGCGGGTCGTTGTCGAAAAACGCGATGTCGTTGTCCGAAAAGGCGACGTCGTCCGCGAAGTCCGACGGCAGCCTCAGCTCTAATCCCTCGATCAGCACACTCACCTTGGACAGCTCGCTGGCGTAGTACCTCGCGACGACCCCCTTGAGCAGCAGTTGATGCGACCCCATGATCATCTTCGGACGAAGTCGGCCGATGATGGCCGTCCCCGAATCGTCGGCCAGATTCTCGTTAAGGTGCCAGATCGCGTTCCCGATCGCCAGATACGTCCGCCCTCGGGTCTGGGCGACGGACGCCACATGCCCCGGAAACTTCAGCGTCGTCCACGCCCCGCCGGCCCCGATCTCATAGTGCCAGCACCATACGGTGTCGCCATAATCGGCGTCCGTCCCCAGCCACACCTGGGAACGCCCTGCAAGAGGCCAGATTCGACACCCTGCGGACAGGGATGGGGACAGGCGCGGATTGATCTTCGTCCCGGCCCACCGCAGCTTGAAATCCCCGAACTCCGTCGCGGTCGCGAGGTTCCCCATGCCCTCCTTCGTGAGGAAGATCACGTCGCCCCCCACCGCAGCCGCCGCACAGGGGTTCCAGGCGCCGGCCCCCTTTGAGTAGGCGATCACCGACCACTTCGGATAATCCCCCTGGAGCCGGTAGATTCTTCCCCGTTCGGGCTGAGCCGGCGGGCTCTTGAAGACGATCACCTCGCCAACGATTGGGACGACGGCGCGGATGGAGCATCCGTCCTTGTAGCCGATATCGAGACTGACGGAATCGGAATCGTTCCCGGTCGTCCAGCGCGTGGGGTCCCCAACGCCGGAGAATCGGAGCGTGTCGCTCCCGGCCTGAGCCACGGCCACGCGACCGGCCCGGACGAACAGGACGTCCACCCGCGTCGGTGCGTCCTGCGCCGTGATCTTTGTCAGCACCCCGATCTTGTACTTGTAAAGCCCCCCGCCGAAGGCGAGGAGCAGGCCGTCATCCCACAGCTCCGAGACACCCGGCCCGTCGCCTTCGACGAGGCCGAGGTCTTTTGTCTCCTCGACGAACACGTCGGAGTTCCCGGACAGCTTCACCGTATGCAGGTGTCCGCCACTCTTCGCGAGCAGCATCCCCGACTCGGGGGCGGTCAGCAGGTCCGTTACGGGGCCGGGAAACTCGTGAACCTTCTCCAACCCGCCCCGCAGTCGCAGACCGCCGGTCTTGGGGTCGAACTCGAGGTTCTCCGCCAGCTGGAGCTCGTTGTCCGCTATGGACTCCGGAGTCAGCGCCAGATTCAGCCCTCCGGAGAAGTTGGTGTAGGCGATGGTTCTTCCGTTCTCGTGCTTGGTGGACAGCTTGGGCATCCCATCACCTCCCGCGCACGGCGGCGATGGACTTTGTCGTCTGCCCCAAAAGCGCCAGGTCCTGGCTTATGTCGTACTCGTTCTTGTTGAGTGCATAGATTCTCGCCAGGTCGATGATCAGCCCTGCCTGCTCCGTCGTGCAGGGAATGTCGTCCGCGTCCTGAAACGTCGAGGGGCGGGGCAGCATCCGCCAATAGTCCGCCGTGACCGTCGTGCCCTCATAGGGGGACGCGACGCGGTCTACAATAGCGACCGGGACCTTCCCGACAAAGGCGAGGAAATCGTCCGGCAGGGACGTGGGGCCGGAGACGGTCAGGGACGCCACGAGCGAAGGGTCGCGGTCGGACGCAAGACGTTCCGATACCGTCTCCGCCGCCCGATCGAGGAAGGCGTTCAACTCGACGTCCGAGGGCCAACCTATCTTTTGTTCGTCGCTCAGGTGGTGCCGCAGGATGTTGAGCATCTGGAACTTTGTCATGCCATCACCTCAAAAAACTCAGGGGAAATGCCGGATATCCGGAATCCTCCCATACTCCCGCTTCTGGGACACGCGGCCCGCCGTGGTCCTGGCGGCCTCCGTAGCCGCCGTCATGTTCCCCGACGCCACGGAGGAGGCAACCTCCACCAGGTCGAGGACCAGCGACGTTGGGAAGTCGATCTCCGCGGCGCTCTCCGTTATGGGGGGTGGTACGCAGTTGTATTCGAGCCTCGCCGTCTCACTCGTACTTCCGTCCCCCAGCTCCACCAGGGAGTAGAAGTCGTCGGGAAGTGGAGCGACCCCCCCAATCAAGATGACCTCCACGGTCTTCCTGGGAAGCGTCGAGAAGTTCTCAGCGAGCGCGATCCAGAGCATCGACCACGCATCGGACAGCGCGGAGAGCAGCTCATAGTCCGAGAACTTCGTCCTCTGCATGTCCTCCAGCCGAAGCCGCAGCTTCGTCAGGAGCAACCTCACCGGGACCGCCGCCATCTCAAAGCCTCCCCTCCGAGCACCGCAGGTTCGGGAACCGCGCCAGAAGACGGCGCAGGGCCCCCCTGTCCCGGTATCCGGACGCCGCGAAGTCCAGCGCGTCCTTGTCCATGTTCAGGCAAAGCGCGTTGAAGAAGTCCTCGTCGATGTTCGCGACCTTCCGGAACGCCCGGCCCAGGGTGAAGCCCCCGCCGTTCTCCCTCCGTTCCTCCGCCGACAGTGCGTCGATATCGTCGGAATCGACGAGGCCCCGTATCTCCACGGGGCCCCGCCTGTCCATCTCCAGAACCTGCCTGCGCATCGCCTAGGGCAGGGTCAGGCCCTTGATCTGCGCGCTGGCCTTCTCCGCACGGGCCTCCAGAGTCAGCTCCCCGATGATGTGCTTCTTGTGGGAGTCGCCGCTCTTCGGGAGGACCTCGGTCTTCATCTTCCGCAGCTCCGCCACCTTCCAGTGGTCCGGGTCGATGACGTAGACGCCCGCGTCCGGCATCATGCGGTGCGGGACGAACGAGACGATCCCGAAGTCGGACTCGTAGACCGCGATGGAGCTGACGAGCTTCTTCGAGTTCTGCTCCAGCGTTTTCTCCGCCCCGGCGGTCCACTTGGAGACGACGCGCTTCTGCCCTCCGGACAGAAACACCTTCGTCGGGTTCCCGCCCTTCTTCCAGGCCGCCTCGATCGCGTTGTTCATTAACTCCTCCGTCAACTTCCCGTCGGTCGAGGTGATGACGTTGGTGCCGATCCAGAACGGCACACCTCCGAGTTCCCGCGCCGTGGACGCGCTCCCGGCGCTCTTGGCGGTCTGGGTGATCAGCGCGTACTCCACGTCGAGAGCGATCTCCTTCATGGCCTTCGCCATCTGGTACCCGATCTCCGAGGTGACGCCGTGCTTCGCCACAGCCTCCTGCGTCCCCGTGACCCCGTACCCCGCTCCAAAAATCTGAGTGTAGTTTCCAAGCCGCACTCGTGCCTTCGGGGTGGCCGTCTCGTACTCCGCACCCTCGACCTTCTTGTTCGCCCCGGGCTCCCGCAGCGAATCCTCCAGCCACTCGTGGGTTGTAGCCGAAGCGGACGCCTTCCCGCACATCTTGAAGAACGGGGTCTCCTTCGGACTGATGTTCGTGATCAGGTCCGAGATATCCTCCTTGTTCCCGACCGCAATATACGTTGTCTTCATGGTTTTACCTCCTTAAACGGCGAACTTGTGCTCCACGAGCCACTTCGCCTGTTCCTCGATCGTCATGTCCCCAAGGGTCGATGCATCCACAATCCCTCGGTCGCCCTCCGGAGAACCTCCTGCCGTCCCCATCACGGGAGGCGGCGTCTCTCGCGTCTGAGCGGATTGAGCCGGCTTAGGCGCGGTCTTTCTCCGATAATCCGCAACAACCCTGTCGATCAACCCCCTCAGCTTCCCCATATCCCCGGAGCCCAGAATCTCGTTCACCCTCTGGTCCTCCAGCACGGTGAGCTTCTGGCGCCAGACCGGAAAGAACTTTTCCCCGATCTCGTCGATATCCGGCACCTTCTGCCGGTACTCCGCCCAGAGCGCCGCGACCTGACTCTGGACCTGCATGGCCCGCTGCTGCTGGAGGGCCATAGCGTTCGCCCGGTCCCGGATGTCCTGCATCGCCGTGTAGCGTGCGGCGACGTGCTGCGGGTTGAACTCGTCGAACTCCTCCGGTCGAATCCCAAGGTAATGCTGCGCCGCCAGGACCTTCGCCACCTCCGCCAACTGCGCCCACGTCGCGGGCTGCTGCTGCGCGAGGGGCTGTTGCGGCTGCGGCTGCGGCGGACGCATCGCCGCCTCAATCCTCTGGGCCTCCGCCCGTCGCCGCACGGCGGCATCGATGGCGTTGTAGGCCTCCACCAGCTCCCCGGTGAGGCGTCGGGGGTCTACCTCCCCGTTCACGAACGCCTCCGCCAGCTCCTCCGGGGTATAGCACTCCGGTCCCGGCTCCGCATCTTTCGCTCCAGGAGCAGACGGGGATGCGCCCGGCTTCGCCTCTGCCTCTTCGTCCTTCGCCGCCGGG
>NZ_DBHLDX010000078.1:0-7757 GCF_057312375.1 Fretibacterium sp. | reverse complement strand
TGGGCCGTCTTCACCAGCGCGGCGGGGATCGAGGCCCTGACGATGCGCCTGGCCCGCGAGGGGCGGGACGTTCGGGAGCTGGGAGGCGCGCGCCTCGCGGCCATCGGGCCGGCGACGACGGAGGCCCTGAGGGCCTGTGGCCTGAGGGTTGACCTGATGCCGGACATCTACGACGGCGAGCACCTGGCCGTCGCCCTGGCGGGGCGCGTGAAGGCGGGGGAGAAGGTCCTGCTGCTGCGGGCGGAGGAGCACGGACCGGAGCTGACGGAGGGGCTTCGGGCCGCCGGTGTCTCCCTTCGGGAGGTGCCGCTGTATCGCACCTGCCGCCTTCGCCCGGAGCTGCCGGAGGACCTGGACATGGCGTTCTTCACCAGCGCCTCGACCGTCCGGGCCTTCGCCGCCTGCGCTCCGGCGGGCTGGAGGGGCTGGACCGAGGTCGCGGCGCTCTGCATCGGGCGCCAGACGACGCGCGCTGCGCGGGAGGCCGGCTTTGCGCGGGTCTTCACGGCGGGTTCCGCGACGCTTGAGGCGCTTCTCGCCGCGGCCGTGGCCGCGCGGGGTCAAATCGCAGCCGCCCGGTGAGGGCGGCGCAGGGGAGGGATCATCGTGATCGTTCGTCCAAGGCGGCTGCGCCAAACGGCAGCCATTCGCGATATGGTGAGGGAGACGAGGCTTGCGGCCTCGATGTTGGTGTACCCGATCTTCGTCCGGGAGGGCAGGGGCGTCGTGGAGGAGCTGTCGGCCATGCCGGGCCAGATGCGCTGGAGCCCGGACACGCTGCCCCGCATCCTGGAGCGGGCCGCAGGGGCCGGCATCGGCGGCGTGCTGCTCTTCGGCATCCCGGACCACAAGGACGAGACGGGGAGCCAGGCCTGGGCGGAGGACGGCGTCGTCCAGCGGGCGATGCGCACGGCAAAGCGGGAGTTCCCCGACCTGACGATCATCGGGGACGTGTGCCTCTGCGAGTACACGTCCCACGGCCACTGCGGGGTGCTGAAGGGAAAGACGGTCGACAACGACCCGACGGTCGAGCTCCTGGCCCGAACGGCCGTGTCTCAGGCCCAGGCCGGCGCGGACATCGTGGCGCCCTCCGACATGATGGACGGGCGCGTGGGCGCCATCCGATCGGCACTGGACGACGCAGGCCTGACGGAGACGGCGATCCTCTCCTACGCGGTGAAGTACGCCTCCGCGTTCTACGGGCCGTTCCGCGAGGCGGCGCAGTCCGCCCCCTCCTTCGGGGACCGGCGGGGCTACCAGATGGACCCCTGCAACGTGCGCGAGGGGATACGGGAGGCGCTGCTGGACGTCGAGGAGGGCGCCGACATGATCCTGGTCAAGCCGGGCCTGCCCTACCTGGACGTGCTGCGCGCGGTGAAGGAGCGGGTGAGCGTGCCCGTGGGGAGCTATTCCGTCAGCGGTGAGTACTCCATGATCAAGGCGGCGGCGGCCAACGGCTGGCTGGACGAGCGGCGCGTCGTGTGCGAGTCGGCCGTCTGTCTGGCGCGGGCCGGCGCGGACATCGTCGTCACCTACTTCGCCCTGTCCCTGGCGGACTGGATTCGAGAGGGGTTGGCCTAGGTCACCGTCCGCCCGACGACGCGCCGCGGAAGGCACGGCAGCGGGCGAGGAACGAATCCGCCGCGTCCGGCAGGCCTGCCAGGTTGAGGTGGAGGTAGGAGGCCAGGACGTTCCCGCGGGCGTACCCACCGCTGTGGGCCGCGCCCGTGCGCTTCCTCTCAATGCGGAAGGCCCAGGGGAAGTCCTCCGCCTCCGGCGTCATGGCGGAGAAGTGGAACTCGTGCCCTCGCAGGAGCGTCCCCGCCGGGCCGAGGACGGTGTCGCGGAGGGCGCGGGCCTCCACGTAGCCCACGGCCTCGAGGCGGTGCTGCATCCGACAGGACGCGGGCAGGACGCCCGCCATCTCGAAGGCGGCGCCCTCCATGTCGGTGATGGAGCGGCACAGGTACATCATCCCGCCGCACTCCGCCAGGATGGGGACGCCGCGCTCCGCGGCGCGGGCCACGCTCCGCCGCATGGCGGCGTTGGCCGCGAGCTCCCCCGCAAACCGCTCCGGAAACCCTCCGCCCAGGATCACGCCGTCCGCTTCCGGCAGCGCCTCGTCCTGCATGGGGCTGAAGGGGATCAGCTCCGCCCCCCGATCCTCCAGGGCCGACAGGCTGTCCGGGTAGTAGAAGGAGAAGGCCAGGTCCTGCGCCACGGCGATCCGCACGTCCTTTGCGGCGCGGGACCTCGTCCCCTCCGGCGGCAGGGAAAGGGGCGGTGCGGACCGTGCGATGGCGAGGAGCGCGTCGACGTCCACGCCGCGCTCCACCGCTTCGCGGATGCGGTCCAGGTGTGCGGCGTCGTGCGTTTCCGCCTCCGGCACGAGGCCCAGATGGCGCTCCGGCAGGGCGAGGGCCTCGTCGCGCATCACGGCCCCCAGCAGAGGGATGCCGACGCGCTCCAGCGCCTCCGCGATCGTGTCTCGGTGCGAGGCCGACCCCAGGCGGTTCAGGATGACGCCGCGGAGGTCTATCGACCTGTCATACTCCCGAAACCCCAACGCCACGGCCGCGGCGCTCTGGCCCATGGAGCGCGCGTCAACGACCAGCACGACGGGCAGGCCCAGGAGCTTCGCGATCTCCGCGCTGCTGCTGACGCCGCCGCGACCGCCGTCGTAGAGGCCCATCACGCCCTCTGCCACGGCCACGTCCGCCCCACGGGAGGTGCGGGCGAAGAGGCCCTTCATGACCGCGGGAGGCGTCAGCCACGTGTCGAGGCTCAGGACCTCGCAGTGCCCTGCTGCGCGGTGGAACCCCGGGTCGATGTAGTCCGGCCCGACCTTGTACCCCACGGCGCGCAGGCCCCGCCGGTACAGCGCCGCCAGGAGGCCGCAGACGATCGTCGTCTTGCCGGAGCCGCTCGCTGCTGCGGCCACCAGGAGACGGGGCTGGGCTGTCGTCATGCCTGACCCCAGCGCTTCAGCGCGGAGCGGACGAGGTGCGAAACGAACTCCGAGAACTCCAGCCCGGCGGCCCGTGCCGCCTTGGGCACGAGGCTCGTCGCCGTCATGCCGGGGGCGGTGTTGACCTCCAGGATCCAGGGGGTGCCGTCCTCCGACAGGCGGAAGTCCGCCCGGCTGTAGTCGCGACAGCCCAAGGCGCGGTGGGCCGCCACGGCCGAGCCGGCGACGCGCTCCGCGACGGCCGGCGCGAGGGGCGCCGGCACGAGGTACTCCGTGGCCCCGGCCGTGTACTTGTTCCGGTAGTCGTAGAACCCGGCGTGGGGGACGATCTCGATGACGGGGAGGGCTTCGGGCGATCCGTCCCGCTCCCACACGGCCGCGGTGAGCTCGCGCCCGCTGATGTACTCCTCGATGAGGACCGAGGGGCCGTACTCCTGTCGCGCCAGGGCCACGGCCGCCCTCAGGGTGCCCGCTGTGACGTGCTGCAGGATCGTGATCCCCACGGTGCTGCCGCCGGAACAGGGCTTGACGACGACGGCGTCCCCCAGCTCCGCCCGCACGGCCTCAAGGTTCGGTGCGCCCTTCGGCAGCAGGATGCCCTTCGGCACGGTCAGGCCCGCCGCGCGAAGGGCGGCGCACGACCGTCCCTTGTCCATGGCCAGGTCGCAGACGTTGGGGTCGGACCCCGTGTAGGGCACCCCCATCGCCTCAAGCTGCGCCTCAAGCCGCCCGTCCTCGCCCCAGCTGCCGTGCATGGCTACGAAGACCGCGTCGAACAACCCCCTGAGGGCGCGGCGCGTTTCTTCGATGGCCCGCAGGTCCACGGCCTCCGCCCGGTACCCCGCCTCGATCAACGCCGCAGTCACCGCGGACCCGCTCCTCAGCGACACCTCGCGCTCCGCGCCGTCCCCGCCGCAGAGCACCGCAATCCGTTCGTTCACGCGCTCTCCCCCTCCATTTTTCGTCCCCCAGGCTGTCTTGCGGTCCGGAGCCTATTATACCCTGACGCAGAGAACTTAACGCCGGATGCGGCTCGTCAGGGCGGCGGCGATCAGGATGCAGGCGATGCCCGCAGCGGACCTTGAGGTCAAGGTTTCCCCCAGGAGCAGGATGCCGATGGCGACGCCCGTCATGGGCTCAAAGTTGCTGAGGAGCGAGGCCTTCACCTCCCCGCACAGGAAGACGCCCTTTTGAAAGAGGGAGATGGCGAGGACGGTGGCGAAGAGGCCCAACATCCAGTAGGCCGCCCAGGCCTGCCACGGAGCAAAGAGGCGCAGGTCCTCCGTCAGCATGCCGAAGGCCCCGACCTCCGCCGCAGCGAAGACCGAGAGCCAGAAGGTGACCGCCGTTGCGGGGAGGGAGCCCAGGGAGCTGTGGCCCAGGAGGACGATGTAGAGCGCGAAGGTGAGGCCGGAGGCGACGGCGAGCGCCATCCCCAAGGCCTCGGATTCCACGCCCTCTGCAGGGCTGTAGAGGAGGAGCACGCCCGTGGCGCAGAGCGCGGCGCAGAGCAGCTTCGGCCCCGTGAGGGGCGAGCGGAAGAACAGCGCCATCAGCGCGATGACCATGATGGGGTAGGTGAAGTGGAGCGTGGTGGCCAGCCCCGAACCGATGTGGTTGTAGGACAGGTAGAGCAGGATGGGCGTCACGGCGTAGAAGATCGAGAGCTTCAGGACGTCGAGCATCTGGCGGCGCGCGATCCGCAGAGAGAAGCCCGGAATGAGGAGCGGTAGGAGGAGGGAGATCAGGGCCCCCGTTCCAAAGCGGCCGAAGACGGCCGTGCAGGCGTTGCCGCCGTGCTGATAGGCGAACTTCGTGATGAGCGGCATCGTGCCGAACAGCACAGCGGACAGGATGGTGCAGAGCGCGCCCAACCCCTCGCCGCCCCTCTGTGGTGCCGCGTTCCCTTCCGATGCGATTCGGTTCATGAGGGCTGTGTTCCCTTCCTGCCGGACTACTGCTTCCGGCCCTTGCCTGAGATGGACGCGACGTCCAGGCGCAGGACGCGCACCGCCTTGAAGGCGGCCTCGATGTACTTCAGCCCGCTCTCGATGAATTCCGGCGAGTACTTGCGAAGGATCGCTTCAAGGCCCTGACGTTTCTCCTCGTCGTCCTCCACGGTAGAGACCCGTCCGCAGACGATGGCGGACCGATAGAGCGTGCTGAACTTCTCCGGCAGAAGTTTTGTGCTGCTGACGACGGTGAAGCAGGCGTCCGGGCAGTGCCGGAGGTTCACGATCTTCTGCCCCTCCGCGTTGGCACAGTGCAGGTAGATGCGCCCGTCCTCCAGCGCGAAGTTGAGCGGCACGCCGTAGGGCGTCCCGTCCGGGCAGACGGTCGAGAGGACGCCGTACTCCCCCTGCTGCAGGACCTCGCGGGTCTCCTCCTCGCTCAACTGCCGATCCCTGCGCCGCATGTCCATCTTCTCCTCCATATCGCGAAGCCTCCTGTGCTGTGTGCCGTTTGTGAGGGCCCGTGGCCGTGACGCCGATGGGGCGTCGTCCGCACCGTGCCCCGCCCAGAATCATAGACGACGCTGTGGCTTTTGGCAATCGGCCCGCGGGCGGGGCATGGGCGCAGGAAAGGAGAAATTGAGTGAGTTGACGAATCACAGGAGCGATTTTTCAAAGATTGATTGAAGGGGCTGCTGGAAAGCAGCCCCTTCGTGCAGAACACGGTTTTAATCGAATTACTTCAGGTTGCGGACGTTCAGCATGGGTTTACCGGTCAGATAGCGTTCCAGGTCCTCCATGCCGATCTCGACACTGGTGCGCATGGTGTCGCAGGAAGTTCCCGCCAGGTGGGAAGTCAGGGTGATGTTGTCCAGCTCCAGGTAGGGGTGATCCCTCGGCAGCGGCTCCACCTCATAGACGTCGATCGCCGCGCCGCCGAGCCTATGGTTCTTCAGGGCGTCAGCCAGCGCCACCTCGTCCAGCAAACCGGCCCGTGCCGTGTTGATGAGATAGGCCGTCCTCTTCATCCTGGACATCCGATCCGCGTTCATGAACTTTTGGGTCTTGTCGGAGAGGCGCAGGTGCAGGGACACGAAATCCGACTCGGCCAGTAGCGTGTCCAGATCGACGACGTTGATGCCCTGAGCCTTCAACTTCTCGGGCTCCACGAAGGGGTCGTGGACGATCACCCTGCTCTCGAAGCCCGTGAGCCGCTTCGCCACGCGGCTGCCGATGTAGCCGTAGCCGATCAGGCCTACAGTGCAGTTTCGCATGTTGTGGATGTACGCCTGGTTGGCGTACTTCTTGCACCAGGTCCCCTCGAATAGCAGCTTGTGGCTGCGGGCGATGTTCTTGTTTTCGGCGATCATCATGCCCACGGTAAAATCCGCCACGGCGTCGGCGCTGCGCCACGGAGCATTGATCAGGGGGATGTTTCGCTTCGTCAACTCCGGGACGTCCGCGTTTTCGTACCCTCCCCGCAGGACGGCCGCTACCTTCAGGTTGGGGCAGGCCGCGATGATTTCCTTGTTGATGGACGCCACATGCACCACGAGGATGTCCTTGTCCTTACAGGCTTCCAGAAACTCAGGGCAGGTAGGAGCCGCGTCGACGCCGTTCTGTTCGATGAGGAGCATCCTGTCCGTGATGGGCCCCATGGCGTTCATCTCTCTGTCCTCGACGAAACTGACCTCGGCATCGTAACGCTCGAGTTCCTTCATCCGCTCCATCAACTCGCGCGTGATTCCGCCGTCGTAGACGCATAGGATCTTTACCTTTGTCACGTTATCGATCCTCCTTCGTTTTTCGCCCTATTGTTGCTGGCTCTTCCAGTCCCAGTACTGCTTCATAACTTCATTGATCTTGGTCCACTCAGCGTAGCGCCGGTCGTAGACGCGGTAGGTGGAAGGATCGGGCAACACCGGGTCTTTGACTTTGACGGCCTTCTTGAAGGCGTCATCGTAGTCCTTGTAGACGCCTGCCCCAATGCCCGCCGCGATGGCCGAGCCAAGGGCCCCCGTCTCGTCGCAGTCCACGCCGATGACGGGGACGCGCATGACGTTGGCAAAAATCTGGTTCCACACCCTGCTCTTCGCAATGCCTCCCGTCAGGCGAATCACCTCAAGGGGCAGGCCGGCATCCTTCAGGAAGTCGATGTGGTACTTGTGGATGAAGGCCACCCCCTCCACCACGGCATAGCAGATGTTCGCGTAGGAAGTGGACTGATTGATGTTGACGAGGTTTGCCTTCGCGTAGGGGTGGATGCTGGGCTGCGCGATGAAGGGGCTGAAGAACACCTTCACGTTTTCGATGTCCGCCGAGTCGATCAGAGAGTCCAGGACGCTGAAGAACGAGGAAATGCCGTCCCTCTCCGCCGTGAGCTGAGCCGTTCCCCCAAGGGTCTTGGTGAACCACTCGTAGTTGGAGCCCGAAGCCCCTGTGTAGGAGCAGTTCAGGTACTCGCCCTTGTAGAGGTAGGGCATGTTGGAGGACGCATTGGGGATGATCCGCTTGGAGTGAGTCTCGTTGATGCACCAGGAGCCGGCGATGGCAGTGTAGGTCGCGTCTCCCGTGGCGCCGGAACCTACGAGGCAGGCCAGGATGTCCATCATGCCGGCCACCACGGGCGTGCCTTCCGCCAGTCCGGTTGCCTCGGCGGCTTCCTTAGTCACTCGGCCGATGATCTCCGTTGGCTCGTTGGCCAGCTTGGGCAGGGCACCGTAGAGCTCAGGAATACCGTAGAGTTCCAGCAGCTTCCTGGAGTATTCCATGGTGGACATGTCCACCATGAAGGAGCCGCCGAAACAGTTCAGGTCCGTCGCGAAGACGCCCGTCAG
>NZ_DBHLDX010000077.1:0-7849 GCF_057312375.1 Fretibacterium sp. | reverse complement strand
GCTCTGCGAGGTCTTAGGTGTCAGCGAGGCGGAGCTGCTGCGGGGGCCGGCGGAGGAGAAGTGGGTGCTGGAGATCAAGGTTGCGGATTCGAAGGAGGAGGTGATCGACATGACGGGAACGATGCCGTGCGTGGCCGCCATCACGGGGACGCAGAGCGGGGCGAACCTGCAGCTGAGCGCGAAATGGGAGACGTTTCGGGACGACGCGAAGTTCCAGGACTTCATCGACCAGGTGACCCGGGCGCGAGGGTTGCTGCTGGAGATGGGCGCAGGGATGGAGAAGCTGAAGGAGGCGGGGGCATGACCTCGCACGATCTGAAGCAAGCTTTGCTGGACCTCTGCGAGCGGGAGAAGGTTGGAGTGCCCGCAGACGCCGGGGGGATGGACGCGGTGGAGCTGGCGCTTGAGGTGGCGATCTACGAGCTGGTCTGCGTGGGGAACCTGAACGTCTGTGATCACCCGCACTGCAAATATCCTCAATGGCAGACTGAAACGGAACCGATAGTTCAGGTGCTCAGGGATTTTAACGAGCTTCACAAGAAGGCATCCCGCCCGGAGGACGCCGGACGGGATGTTGAAGGGGTTATCGAATCTGCTGATATGGATAGCGCTGAGGGCACGATCTGATATTCGCCCTGAAGAACTTGCCCTTTGAGGGGGCACGCATCAACGCCTCGTAAAGTTCGGTCGGGACATTGGAGTACTGATAAACAGGTGGAAGCCCCCAATCTCTTTTGTTCTTGAACTCCACTTCAAGAACCCGTGCGGCGGGATCGTACCCAACAGACTTCAAATCACTGGAAACGACAGGGATTCTGTTCACCATCATCACCTCCCTTCTGCGGCCATTGTACCGCGGGGGGAAATGAAGGAGGCAACAACATGAGCAAGAGCTTACAGCTTGTTAAGACGGGGGATTTTGAGGGCATCAAGTTCGACTGTTACCAGGACAGTGGCAAGGAGTTCTGGGGCACTCGGGAGCAGATCGGTACGATGCTGGGGTATGAAGACCCGGCAACTGCCATCAGGGTGATTCATAGCAGGAACCAAGACAGATTCAGCAAATTCTCAACCCGTATCAATTTGACACGGGTTGAGGGCGACCGGGAAGTCACGCGCGAGGTCACGGTCTACAACTTCAAGGGGCTTCTGGAAATCTGCCGGTATTCCAACCAGCCTAAGGCGGACGCCGTGATGGATTTTCTCTGGGAGATGGCGGACGAGGTTCGCAAGACCGGCAGCTACAGCGTCAAAAAGGACCCGGACGAGGAGAGGAAGCTAGAGATCGCCCGGCAGCGGATTGCCCTCCAGGAGAAGAACGCCAATGCGCGGCTGGCGAAGATCATGCAGCGAATGGTGGAGCACCCGGCCTACGAGCTGACGACGGAGAGCAAGCGGATTCTGGCGCACGAGATCACGCACCTGACCACGGGGCGGGAGCACTTGGAGATGCTGCCGGACGCCGGGACTCGGTTCTACAGCGCCAAGCAGATCGGCGACGAGGCTGGGGTAACGAACCGCCGCGTGATGAAGGCGGCGCGGGAGATGGGGCTGGTCGCTCCGGAGGGCGGCTCGAACGAATACGGGCGCTGGAAGATGACCAAGAGCCCCTACAGCCCGCACGAGTGCTCGCAGTGGAGCTTCAGCGAGGCCGGGAGGCAGAAGGTGCTCGAGGCGCTTCAGGACGCAGCATGAAGGAGGTGCCCCATGAGTGAGGCAACAACGTGTGAGGTGCCGAGGGGCCTGCTGCAGGCGGCTCAGGTGGCGCATCGCCTGGGGATCGGCAAGTCTAGCTGGAATGAGTGGGTGAAAGGCGGGCTCGTCGAGAAGGGCATCAAGCTCGGATACCGAACGGTGGTCTGGGACTCCCGGTATATCGACGCCGTGATAGACCGTATCGCCTCCGGGGAACTTACAACCCAGGGGCTCTACAGCAAGAAGAAGGAGGCCCCGCAATGAGGTGGGCATACATCCTGCAGCAAGTCGTACTCCTCGGTGCCTGGTGCTGGCTGATGCGGATGGTGTGGCGCGAGGTGTGGGAGGTGATGAGGGAGGATGAAACAGAACGATGAGCACCAAGAAGAAGTTTTCCATCCCCTTCACGAACGTTGACGAGCAGCGAATACGAGTAGCTGCGGCGCTGGAGGGGCGCGGATTTTCGAGTATGGTAACGCTCTTGGTCCGGGAGGCGCTGAAGCGGCGCGGGGTGAAGGTGATGAGGGAGAAGAAGGGAACAGTGCTGGATGATCTTCCTCCGGTCCTCGACGCCTGTTGTGGCAGCCGGATGTTCTGGTTCGACCATAATGACCCGCGCGCCGTCTTCTGTGACAACCGCCGCCTGATAGAGACGCTCTGCGACGGGCGCATCCTGCGGATAGAGCCAGATATCCAGTGCGACTTCAAGGCTCTACCATTCCCGGATGAGAGTTTCCGGTTAGTGGTGTTTGACCCGCCCCACTTGAAGACTGCCGGGCCGAAGAGCTGGCAAGGCAAGAAGTATGGTGTCCTGCCAAAAGACTGGGGGGGAGAGCTGCGGCAGGGATTTCGAGAGTGTTTCCGAGTGCTGGCGCCACACGGAGTGCTCGTGTTCAAGTGGTCTGAGGCGCAGATACTTCTTTCGGCAGTATTGGGCCTCACGCCGGAAAAACCGTTGTTTGGGGATCGCCGTGCTGGGCGTGGCGGACAATGGGTTGTATTCATGAAGGGAAGGAGGCGAAACGGTGAAGCTGCAGAGCATGAAGCGTAGGCGTTTCCTGGACTGGATTCTCCGACGCCCCAGGTGCATCGAGCTGACGCACGCGGTGTTTCTGGCGCGATGTGCCGACGGCGATATGGCGGCACGGTTTGGGCGCCCGGACGTCTGTGTGGTGGATTTGGAAAGGATGGGGTGAGGTTATGCCAAACGTAAACATAGTGCGTTTGAGCGACAGAGACATCGATCGGCTGGCGGCGGCCCTGGCCGAGAGGGTTGGGCTACCGATGGCGGAGATCGTGGCGCGGCTGACCGCCATCGAGGCGCGGCTGCCGGAGAAGAAGTCCAGCAGGAAGAAAGCGGCGGGGGGCGATGATCGGTGAGCTTCGTTGAGGGCCAAACATACTATTTCAACCCCAGGGACCAAAAGGCTACGCCCCGCGGCGGGCATCCGGAGGGAATTTTCGGCATGGTATATCTCCGGCACGTCGGGAAGGTGGCCCTGTTCCGGAGCCCTGGTGGGGGCTGGCTGGAGAGTTTTACACGAGGGCAGCTGTCGGACCACGAGATTACAAAAACGAGGAGAAGCCCCTCTGCTAAGGGGCTTCCCAAAGGAAACGCAACAAAGTCCGGGCGCAGGAACGCCCGGACCCATTCTAACACAGGAGGGGTTTGAATCATGCAGGTTGAGAAGAAGATCGCCAAGAGGGCGAAGGCGCACACGATCTACAAGCTGGCCAATGGGAAGCGGGTTCCGGGGGTGACGACGGTCCTTGGCGTCATCAACAAACCGGCCCTGGTGAAGTGGGCCAATGGCCTGGGATTGCAGGGCATCGACAGCACGACCTATGTGGACGAAACAGCGAAGATCGGCACCCTGGCCCACGAGATGATTCAGGAGTATCTTGGCGGCCCTGCCTGGGACCGCGACGCTTACAACGCGGAGCAGATCGATCTTGCGGAGAATGCTGTCCTGTCGTTCTTCGAGTGGGAGCGGCAGACGGGGCACAAGATGCAGACGCTGCATATCGAGCTGCCCCTTGTCAGTGAGGCCTGCATGTACGGCGGGACGATTGACTGGTATGGGGAGATCGACGGCAAGCGCTGGCTGGTGGACATAAAGACCAGCAAGGGGCTGTACCCGGAACACACGTTCCAGGTCGCGGCCTACTGGCAGATGCTGATCGAGAACGGATATCCCGTCGACGGGGTGCGGCTGCTGCGCGTCGGGCGCACGGAGGACGAGGGCTTTGACGACCACGTGATCGACATCCCTGCACTGAGCGATGCGTGGAAGGTCTTTGAGGCGGCCCTGAATCTGTACCGCCTCAAGGGTGCGTTCGAGAGGAGGGCGGCATAGATGACAACGGCATTGGCAGAGAGCCCGCAGACGCAGGCTATCCAGTGGAGCCCCGACGAAGTGACGACCATCCGCGACACGGTCGCCAAGGGGGCCAGCGACAACGAGCTAAAGATGTTTCTGCACCTGTCCCAGACCTACGGCCTGGACCCGTTCGCCAAGGAAATCTGGTTCATCAAGGCCGGCGGGCAGCCGGTTATCATGACCAGCCGGGACGGGTACCTGAAAATCGCAAACAACGACAAGGGTTACGAGGGCATGGTCTCCGACGTGGTGTACGAGGGAGATGCCTTCCAGAAGACCGTCGACGGCGTGTCCCACACCTATGGCGTAGGCAAGCGCGGTGGCATCCTGGGGGCCTACGCCCTGGTCTACAAGCAGGGCACTCGCTTCCCTGCCTACGTGTTCGCCCCCTTCCGGGACTACAACAAGGGCAACAACGTGTGGAGGCAATACCCCCATGCCATGATTCTGAAGGTAGCTGAGAGCATGGCGCTGAAGCGCGCCTTCTCCCTCTCCGGACTGGTGACCCGCGAAGAAATCGACGCGCAGGACGCCTCTGCTCCTCGTCCTGTCGAGGCCATCGACGCCGAGGTGGTAGACCATGCTCCACATCCCCACGCCAGCCCCGCCAGAACGGCCCAGGACGAAGCGACACCACGAGAGAAGGGTAATCCTACCCCTACGCTCGCGGAGCGCAAGAAGGCCCTTTATGACGGCTACCTCGCGGTGTGCGACGGAGTGGCGCAGCACGCGCAGAACGCCATGCTGAAGATCACCGAGGGGCGCCCCTCGAAGGAGTGGACGGAGCTGGACCTGAAGCACCTGGCGATCGACCTCTACAACCGCGAGCGGAAGACGCGGGAGCATGGCCCGGCACAGCCGCCCGTGGAGCCTCCGGAACCGGAGGGGGCGGCTGAGGAGTACATCGCCGAGCTGGAGAAGGAAGGGCCCGTGCTGCCGTTTGGGGAAGCTCTGAGAGATGTTATGCCGGACATTGATCAGGTTGCGAAAGTTGAACTTTAGGAGGTTCGTGTTATGGAGAAAGTTTACGACATGGCGGTAAAGACTGGCGAGTACACGACGTCGGACGGGGAAACGAAGGGGCGCTACGAGAACATCGGAGCGGTCATGAACGGCGAGAATGGTTCGTTCTGCCTGCTCAAGAAGACGTTCAATCCTGCGGGCGTTCAGACGGCGGAGGGGAAGGACAGCATTATCATCTCCCTCTTCAAGCCAAAACCCAAGGGCGAAGCGAGCATCCCGTTCTGACCGGAGCGGGACTGAGCCAGGCATAACCTGCTGACCAATACCACTGGGAGGGAGGGCATGTGAATGCTTTTATCCCCATTGAACTCATAGAGCGACAGGTGCTCGAGGCCATGCGCGAGGCGGGGATCCCCCCGCTTCGCGACACCCGCCTCGTGATCGACGGCGCCCTCCATCGTTACGCGGTGGAGGGTGACAAGGGAAGGGAGACCGCCGGGGCCTACGTCATCCACCCCGACGGATTCCCCGGCGGGTACATCTCCAGCTGGCGGCACGGGGTCGAGGTGCGCTGGAAGTTCGACCTCGAAACCCTGGACGCCGAAATGTACAAGCGCTGCAAGATGCCGGAGTTCCGGAAGCAGGCAGAGGAGGCACAGCGGAAGCGGGACGCGGACCGCAAGAAGGCACAGTCCGTCGCCTCCGAGGATGCGCGCATACGCTTTGAGGCCGCGCAGACGGCCCCTGAGGACCACGAGTACCTCCGAAGGAAGAATGTGCCCTCCTACGGTCTGAGGTGCCGGGAAGGGGCGCTCCTGGTCCCCCTGCGCGATATCGAGGGGCACTTCAAGACGTTCCAGACGATAGCGCCGGACGGGACGAAGCGGTACTTCTACGGCGCGCCGGTCGGCGGGGCCTTCTGCGCCATCGGTTCGGACGTGAAGGATGGCCCCGTGCTGCTCTGCGAGGGGTACGCCACGGGCGCGACGCTCCACGAGCTGACCGGGCACGCGGTGATCTGCGCCATGAACTGCCACAACCTCGTGACCTGCGCCCCGGCGCTCCGGAAGAAGTACCCGGACCGGAAGATCATCGTGATGGCTGACGACGACGCGAAGACGGAGGGCAACCCCGGCGTCACCGCGGCACAGTCCGCCGTGAAGCTGGGGAAGCTGGACGGGGTTCTGAAGCCGCCCTTCAAGACGCCGGAGGATGGCACGGACTGGAACGATTTTTCACAACGCTACGGGGCCGAGGCGGCCGGTCGGGTCCTGAAGGAACGGCTTGCCTGGGTCTGCATGAGCGAGGTGGAACGGAAGGATTGTGCGCGCAAGGCGGGCCTTTCCAAACTGCGCTGTTCTCTGGACGAAACGGTACGCCTCGACCCGGTGGAAATGGTCGGGGGGCTGTTCCCCAAGGGATATCTGAGTGCGATCATCGCGGCCCCCGGCGTCGGAAAAACGTGGTTCGTGCAGAAGTTTGTGTCGGACCTGTCGGTCGGTGGGCAGATATTTGACGGTGTGGCGTACTCCAAGCCCAAGAAGTCTCTCATCTTCGCCGGGGAGGCGGGATACGAAACGCTGATACGCCGGGCGGCGGAAACGAAGTGGCCGGTGGACAAGACAAAAGTGCAAATCTACAGCGCTATCGAAGCGGGGCTCAAGGGGTTCTCATTCGACCTCGGCACCCCGGAAGGGCAAGAGAATCTGAAGTATGCCCTGGAGTTAGACGAGCCGGAGGTCATCTTCTTCGATACGCTGACCTCATTCCATTCGGCGGACGAGAACAAGGCCGTGGAGATGAAGCCGATCTTCGAGCACCTCCTCAGCGTGGCACGGCAACGCAATATGGCTATTGTGCTGGTACATCACACGCGCAAACGGAAGCTGGCTGAGCAGAAGTTCATGATGACACAGGACGAATCCATCGGGAGCAGCGTTCTGAACCGTCTTGTGGCCGTCGTGCTGGGCATCGAACCGATAGACGGACCGGACGATGAGAACAACTCCGAGGAGAACAAGACCAACCTCGTAAAGGTGCAAAAGAGCTGGTTCCGCAAGACGCCCTCCTTCTCGTACAGGCTTGAGGAGAACGACGACGGACGGACGGTCATGCGGGTTGACCTCGAGCCAAAGATCGGCGGCGGGGCCAGAGCTCAGATATGGGACTACATCGAACGGACCTACGAACCTGGCGCATGGTTCAAGGCATCGGACGTGAAAGAGGTTGCGAAAACTTCTGGGACATACATAAGGCGTTGTCTTTCGGATTGGGTCGAAAAGGGGAAGCTGAAACAAAGAGGCGTAAAACGAGGCGCAGAGTACGCTTTGGTCGGATTCTACGCTCAGGCTATCAGCGAGTTATCGCAACAGCCCTGACGTGGGGAAATTTAGTTGCGATAAGGGGGTAAAAGCATTGGTATTACTAAAGAGTTATCGCAACCTCCTTGTTGCGATATGGTTGCGATAAGTTGCGATAACTCTTTGCCCCCTCAAGGCGATAACGCAACTTTATCGCAACTTGTTAGTAGCGATAACTATTGAGTGCTGATAAGCATTTTACCCCTATATCGCAACTAATTCCCCCCCCATACGCGCGCGCGCGAGGGCTGGGGAACATTGAGAGGTGATACCCAATGATTCAACCGCGCCCCTATCAGACCGAGGCGCTCAAGAAAATACTCAAACGCTGGCACGATGGCGTCACGCGGCAGCTCGTCAGCCTCCCGACCGGGACGGGGAAAACACTCCTCTTTGGCATGGTCGCCGGGGCCCTTAAGACCCGCACACTCGTCCTGGCGCACCGGGAGG
>NZ_DBHLDX010000076.1:0-8259 GCF_057312375.1 Fretibacterium sp. | reverse complement strand
GACCTGGCCCTGCCCACGGCCATCAAGGAGATGCTGCCCTTCTCCATCGCCACCCTCTCCCTCGCCGCCATCTTCGCCGCGGAGGTCAGCACGGCGGACGCGGTGCTCTACATGTTGGCCGGGTCCATCACGAACGACCTGTACAAGCGCTTCCTGCACCCCTCCCTGTCGGACCGGGGGCTGCTCTGGGGCTCGCGGCTGGTCAGCCTCGCCTCGGGCGTGGCGGGCGTGTTCCTCGCGCTGCGGCTGGAGAGCATCATATCGGCCCTCACGATCTTCTACTCACTGATGAGCGTTTCCCTGGCGGCCCCTCTCGTCCTCGGCCTCCTCACCTCCCGCGCCTCGACCGCGGGGGCCGTCCTCTCCGCGGTGTTGGGCGTCCTCCTCACGCTCTTCTGCACGTTTTACAGCGGCGCACCGACGGTGAACCTGGGCTTTGGCGTGCTGGACACGGCGACGCACCTGGTGGACGTCGGCTTTGCGCGGCTCAACGCCACCACGTGCGGCATCCTGCTCTCCTTCGTGGCGATGGGGGCGGCGACGCTCCTCATGCCGGCCCGGCGGTCGGCCGGGGAGCGCGGCCTCCACTGACGCTCTCGCCTCTTTGAGGCCTTTCTGTGTTATACTAATCACCGTGTCAAAAAACACACGCACCCGCGCCGGGGAGCCAGAGGTGTCCCTTGGGGATCGCGAAATCCGGAGTTGCAGAGCGGGGCGGAGGCCTAACCTTTGGGAGGTATAAGAATTGGCAGTTGTGAGCATGAAGCAGTTGCTGGAGTGCGGGGTCCACTTCGGGCACCAGACGCGCCGCTGGAACCCCAAGATGAAGCCCTACATCTTCACGGAGCGCAACGGGGTCTACATCATCGACCTGCAGAAGACCGTGAGGGGGCTGGACAAGGCCTACGACTTTATCCGCACCACCGTGTCGGAGGGCGGGCACGTCCTGTTCGTCGGCACGAAGCGCCAGGCGCAGGAGACGATCCGCGAGGAGGCGACGCGCTGCGGTCAGTACTTCATCAACCAGCGCTGGCTGGGCGGGCTTCTGACGAACTTCCCCACGATCCGCAGCCGCGTGCAGCGGATGATGGAGCTCCGGAAGTACGACGAGGACAACGAGTGGGAGAAGCTCAACAAGAAGCAGGTGGCGGCCCTTCGCAAGCAGCAGACGAAGCTCGAGAAGTACCTTGGCGGGATCGCCAAGATGAACGCCGTGCCGGACGCGATCTTCCTGATCGACCCGCGCCGCGAGGAGAACGCCATCGCCGAGGCCCGCAGGCTGGGCATTCCGGTGGTGTCCATCGTTGACACGAACTGCGACCCGGAGGTCATCGACTACCCCATTCCCGGCAACGACGACGCCATCCGCGCCATCAAGTTGGTGACGGGGCTCATGGCCAACGCCGTCATCGAGGGGCGTCAGGGCGAGGACGACGCCTCGGCGCCGGTCGGAGAAACGCCTGAGGAAAAGGCGGAGGACGCGATCGACACCCGCGAGCGCCTGCACGAAACCTACTCCGACAACAAGTACGAGGAGGCATAAACGATGGCTGAGATCAATGCTGCGATCGTCAAGGAGCTTCGGGAGCGCACCGGCTCCGGAATGATGGACTGCAAGAAGGCCCTGGCCGAGTCGGGCGGAGACATGGAGAAGGCCATCGACTACCTTCGCGAGAAGGGCCTGGCCAAGGCCGCCAAGAAGGCGGACCGTACGGCGAGCGACGGCCGCGTCTTTCAGTACATCCACACCAACTTCAAGGTGGGCACCCTGCTCGAGCTGAACAGCGAGACGGACTTCGTGGCCAAGACGGACGAGTTCAACCACCTTGGACATGAGATCTGTATGCAGATCGCCGCGGCAAACCCGCAGTACGTTCGCCCGGAGGACGTGCCCGAGGACGTGCTGCAGCGCGAGCGCGAGATCTACCGGCAGCAGCTCCTCGAGGAGGGCAAGCCGGCTCAGGCCATCGACAAGATCCTTGAGGGCAAGGTTCGCAAGTTCTACGAAACGAGCTGCCTGCTGGAGCAGGAGTACATCCGCGACTCCAGCAAGAAGATCAAGGACCTGGTCACGGAAATGATCGCCAAGCTTGGGGAGAACATCGTCGTCAAGCGTTTTGCCCGTTTTTCCATCGGCGAGTAGGCCCTGTTGGGATTGAAAAGACTCCGGCGTGGGATTCCTCCGCGCCGGAGTGTTTTGTATGCGAGCGGCGCGGATGCCTGTGCCGGTCCGGCTGCAGGGGCTCAAGGGAGAGGAGTGGGTGCGATATATGCCAAGGTACAAGCGGGTGCTTCTGAAGTTATCGGGCGAGGTCCTGGCGGGGGACGAACGCTTCGGCCTGGACTTTGACGCCGTGCGGCGGGTCGGGGCTGAAATGGTGGAGCTGCACGGCGCCGGTATCCAGCTTTCTCTTGTGGTGGGGGGCGGCAACATGCTGCGCGGCCGAGACGTTCAGAAGCTGGGCATCGAGCGCTCTCAGGCGGACTACATGGGGATGCTGGGCACGGTCATCAACGCGCTGGCGCTTCAGGACGTGCTGGAGAAGATGGGCGTGCCCACGCGGGTGCAGACGGCCATCGAGATGCGGGAGGTGGCCGAGCCCTACATCCGCCGCCGCGCCCTGCGTCACATGGAGAAGGGGCGCATCGTGATCTTCGCCGCGGGGACGGGGCACCCCTTCTTTTCGACGGACACGACGGCCGCGCTGCGGGCTGCGGAGATGGGCGTCGATTGCATGGTGAAGGGGACGAAGGTGGACGGCATCTATGAGGCCGACCCCAAGAGCCATCCGGAGGCGAGGTTTTTCCCTCACCTGTCCTACTCGGAGGCCCTGCAGCGCGACATCGAGGTGATGGACGCCTCCGCCTTCTCCCTCTGCCGCGAGAACCGCATCCCCATCCTGGTGCTGAACGTTCAAAGGAAGGGATGTCTGGTTTCGGCCCTTGTCAACGGCGAGCGAATTGGTACAATCGTGGAGGATGCCTGAGGGGCGCTGCCTTGTGCCCCGATCGTCAGGACGATACTTTTTAAGGAGGGAACGTTATGCCGAAGGACGAGCTCAAAGAACTCCAGGAGAGCATGGATAAAGCCATTGACTTTTTGCAGAACGAATACCTGTCAATCCGCACGGGGCGGGCCCACCCCGGCCTGGTGAGCGACATCAAGCTGGACTACTACGGAACGCCGACCCCGCTCAAGCAGATCGCCAACATCACCATTCCGGAGAGCCGGACGATCCAGATCGCCCCCTTCGACCGGACCAGCCTCAAGGCCATCGAGAAGGCCATCCTGGCGGCTAACATCGGGATGACGCCGCAGAACGACGGAGCCAGCATCCGCCTGACGCTGCCGGAGCTGACGCGCGAGCGCCGCGTGGAGCTGACGAAGCTCCTGGCGAAGAAGGCGGAGGACGCGCGGGTCGTCGTCCGCAACTACCGGCGGGACGCCATCGAGTCCCTGAAGAAACAGGAGAAGGCCTCGGAGATAACGGAGGACGACCTGAAGACGCTGACGAAGGCCGTGCAGGACAAGACGGACGCCTACGTCAAGAAGGTGGACGACATCTACAAAGTGAAGGAGAAAGAGGTCCTGGAGGACTAGCCTGTTTCGGGGCGGCGGAGCGCCCTCCGGACGCCGCCGGATATCGCGAGGCATCAGGGAACATCGTGGAATGGAGGGCCGATCATGGGACGGTTCCTCCCTATTGACCGGTTCGGGAGGTACCGACCATGGCAGAGGCAACGCAGTACGATTCGCCCGCATACTCAGCGTTCAAGCAGAAGATGCAGAAGATCATCGGCTTGGACCTGAACTCCTACAAGGAGCAGATTCACCGCCGCATCCACATGCAGATGGAACGGTGGGGCGTGAAGGGCAACTACGACGAGTACTTCAACATGATCAAGAACGACCCCAAGCGGCTGCGGGAGTTTCTGGACTACCTGACGATCAACGTGTCGGAGTTCTTTCGAAACGATTCCCAGTGGTGGAAGCTCAGGGACAAGATCATTCCGGAGCTGACGCAAAAGCGCGGCAACCGGCGCCTGAAGCTCTGGAGCGCGGGCTGCGCCACGGGGGAGGAGCCCTACTCCCTGGCGATTCTCTCCGCGGTCTGTGGGCTGGAGGCCTCCTCGCCGGTCCTGGCGATGGACATCGACCAGGGCGCTTTGGACATCGCCCAGAAGGGGCACTACGTCAAGGCTCAGTTGGTCAACGCGCCGAAGGAGTACCTGGCGAAGTACTTCACCACGAAGGACGGCGGCGAATCCTACGACGTCAATCAGGAGATCAAGCGGCGCGTCGCCTTCAAGCGCTTCAACATGATCGACGACTCCTTCGGGACGGGCTTCGACATCATCCTGTGCCGCAACGTCGTCATCTACTTCACGAACGAGACGAAGGCGGCCCTCTACCAGAAGTTCTTCAACGCCCTGGCCCCCGGAGGCTACTTCCTGGTGGGGTCTACGGAGCAGATCTTCGAGTACCGCAAGCTGGGCTTTGAGATGGCCGGCCCCTTCCTCTACACGAAGAAGTGACGGGCGGAAGGCGGATGCCCGATGCTTGACGAAGCGTGCGTTTGCCGTTAGAATAACTGAGGTGAAAGGGGCGCGTCCAGTGTGTTTTGACGCGCCGATTTTAAGGGCGGCATAGCCAAGTGGTAAGGCAGAGGACTGCAAATCCTTTACCCCCAGTTCGAATCTGGGTGCCGCCTCCAGTAGAACCGCCGGACATCTCCGGCATAATCCATAAAGCCTGCCGTGAGGCGGGCTTTTCCTTTTTCTTGCCTCCGATAGACCCCGGAAAATTCCGCCCACATCTACCTGTCCACCGTGTAAAATACCGTAGAGAGGACGTCAATCAGGATAAGGGACAAAGCCGCGTATTCACCCGGAGTCTACAAACTATTTTGCGCATAACTCTTAACATTACCACCTTTTTGCTTGTTTCAACTGAGTTTTCATCGTAAAATAGGAAGACATGAATGGAAACGTACGCGCATTGCCGAGCGAAGGGTGCTCCGAGTTCATTGATTATGGAGGATTCATCATGAACGCAAGCCAGGAGATGCAAGCGGTCATTGAAGCGCTGCCGGACCCGATCCTGATCCTCGCCCCCAACCGAGGACGGGTTCTTGCCTACAACAAAGCCTTCGTGGACAAGTGGGGTTTTGCAGAGGAAACCTTCATGGACAAACCCTTCCTGAAGATGCCCCAATTTTCCAAGGCGATCCAGCGCGGGCTGGTCGGGGTCTACACCAGGGCTAAACACAGAAGGGCCGAGATCGCCCCCTTTTCCTTTTGCTATCCAGACAAAAAGGGGTTCTTGAAGACGTTCTCCGCCTCCGCCTCGCCCATTGAAGAGGTGGGGGATCTCGCTGCACCCAGCGTGATGCTGCGCTTTCAGGAACTGCCCCAGACGGACGAGGCCACGATACGCGCCCAAGAGGACGCCGCCGCCTTCAACATCTTTACGGACATCACGGACGAGCCGTGGCTGGAGTTTCGCCCCCCGCTCCCGATCGTCGCCCCTGGAATCGAGGACGGCGATCGGCGCGACCAGCTCATCCACATTGGAACGCACCTTCGCCTCGCCCGCGCCAGCAAGGCGGCCATCCACTTCTATGGCCTCGTCGAGCGGGATACGGAATTCGAAGACGGCACCATCAAGCTGAAGGAGAAGGATTTCCCCTCCTTTTTCAGCCGCAGCGAGGACGCCTGGCGCATGTTGGACATCCTCACGACCATCGGGTTCATTCGGGCACGGTCCGCGATGCTGGACCGCAAGGGCAACGTCATCGAGGCGGAAGTTTCCTGCGCCGGACAGTTCAGCCAGGGGAACAGCATCACCGCCATTTACTGCATCTTCCACTTCTCTGAGGAGATGATCAACTGTCGCAACGCCTTCCGTGAGGGACAACAAATGCGCGACTTCGCCTTCAATCAGCCGTTCCTCGGCCTTGGGCAGCTTGTCCCCCAGCACCCGTTGAAGCGTCCCGAGGCGGAGAGCGCCGAGGCGGAACTGGAAAAGCTCGTCAACTCCATCCTCCTAGTGACGGCCAACGACGCCCTGCTGAAGCTCCACAACGCGCGGAAGAGCCAGTTTTTGATGCAGCCGATGTCCGTTCTCTTCCCAAACGCTCTCCACGCCGTAGCGGTTCTCCGCGAGCTCTTCGTCACGAGAGAATCTTCTTTCGCCCTGTACGACGGCAACGGAACGCTGCAGCACATCACGATCTTCAAGGCGATCTTCAACGACGCCGACGAGTTGGTGCGTATCCTCATCTCGACCTCAGACCACTCCCAGGGCATCGAGGAGCACTACAACAACCAGCCCATCACGCTCCGGCCCAAGCCAGCATAAACGCGCTGAAAGTGCTGGCCTTCCCCTTTGGGAGAGGCCAGCAGCGGTCAATGCTCCCCTGCGGGACAGCCCCCTGCATAAGCAGGCCATCACCGAGGCAACCGGCAGCTTGGTAGGGTCCGTGGTCCCCAAACCGCGGGCAAGGTTTTTAACGTGCGTCGGAAACAGGTTTTATGCGTTTTCCGCCACACCTGACGGCTGAAAGATCAGAGTCGGCCTAACCAGTACGACGACGGGCTTGATCCCCCATAAAGCCGTCGCAACCTGTGATTGGGGTTACTTTACAGCCATAGGACATAACTGTACAATAAAAACTTGTGGGCCTCGGCAGGTTTTTTGTATTTTGGGGACCTTTTTGTGCTCATGGTGGCGCAAAACACAGAAGTCTTTTTTCTGAAAAACACACCCGGAGGAGGAGCAGATGATGAAGGTTGTTGTTTTAGGCTGCACGCACGCCGGTACGGCGGCGGTGTTGAACACCGTGACGCTGCACAAGGACGCGCAGGTCACGGTCTATGAGAGGAACGACAATATTTCCTTCCTGTCGTGCGGCATTGCGCTGCACGTTCAGGGGGTGGTGAAGGACCCCGCCGGTCTGTTCTACTGCTCGCCGGAGAAGCTTGCGGAGCTTGGCGTCACGACCCGCATGGAGCACGAGGTCACGGAGGTCGACCTGGCGGGGAAAAAATTGAAGGTCCGCGACCTGAGATCGGGCAGGGAGTTCGAGGATACCTACGACAAGCTGATCGTCACGACAGGTTCCTGGCCCGTCGAGCCGCCCATCGAGAACGCGAAGCTGGAGAACGTGATGCTTTGCAAGAATTACACGCACGCCATGGAGATCGTGAAGCGGTGTGCGTCCGCGCGCAAGGTCGCGATCATCGGTGCGGGATACATCGGCACGGAGCTGGTGGAGGCCTTCGAGACCCAGGGCAAGTCCGTGACCTTCATCGACCAGATGTCCCAGGTGCTGCCGCGCTATCTCGATCCCGACGTAATCGACGTGATCGAGAAGCTTTACGTCGAGAAGGGTGTGAAGCTGGCCTTCGGCCGGACCGTCAAGAAGTTCGTGGACGACGGGCACGGAAAGGTGGCCAAGGTCGTCACGACGGATGGGGAGTTCGACGCGGACCTGGCGATCCTGTGCGTGGGCTTCCGCCCCCTGACGGCGCTCTTCAAGGGTAAGCTGGAGATGCTTCCCAACGGGGCCATCCGGGTGGACGAGTATATGCGCACCTCGCACCCTGATGTCTTCGCAGCCGGGGACTGCTGTGCGGTCTACAACAACGCCTCCCGGCAGTACAGCTACATCCCGCTGGCCACCAACGCCGTCCGTATGGGGACGCTCGCCGCGCGGAACCTCAAAGCGCCCACGACCGCGCATCGGGGCACTCAGGGGACCTCCGGCATCAAGATCTACGATTGGAACATCGCCAGCACGGGACTGACCGAGCTGGTGGCCAAGGAGTTGAGGATCGACTACGCGGTCTCCGTCCTGAAGGACAACTACCGTCCGGAGTTCATGCCCACCACGGAGCCCTTCTACCTCAAGCTGGTCTACGACCGACAGACGCGGCGTATCCTGGGCGCGCAGGTTCGCTCGAAGGAGGACCTCACCCAGTCGATCAATACACTATCCGTCTGCATCCAGAACGAAATGACGGTGGAGGATCTGGCCTTTACGGACTTTTTCTTCCAGCCGCACTACAACAAACCGTGGAACTACCTCAACTCGGTGGCGCTTCAGGCCCTGCCGCCGGTTTGAGGAACAGAAAAAACCCCCTTAGAACCAGAAACGCATAAGGGATACAAAAGCGCCCTCGATTTTTCAGGGCGCTTTTAGGACCGGAGGGGTTCAGCCAGACGACACGACTTACGGACGCCGACAGGCGGTCGGC
>NZ_DBHLDX010000075.1:0-8403 GCF_057312375.1 Fretibacterium sp. | reverse complement strand
AGGACACCTACATGCTGGGCAAGGGCTTCATGGGAACGACTTCTGTCGAGGTCCCCGAGAAGTACTACAGCGTCAGCAAGTAGCGTGCCGCTCCGCCGACCTCGCACGTTCTCCCGCGAGGTCGGTTTTTTTATGGGATAACGACGGGTCCTGATGGGGAAGTCCTGCTAAGACCAGCTTCTTGAAAAATTCGCTCTGTCCCCCTGTTTTTATTAGGTTCGTTAGAGGGGACAGAGCCGTTTTCGATTTTTCTCGTCTTAATTCGATCCCAGGCAAATTTGAACGAGGAGGCGTTTTTAGTGAAGTTGAAGTCTGTGCTGTTGGCTTTGCTGGTTTGCGGACTGTTTGCCCTTCCCGCCCTGGCGACGGAGCCCGATTTCCACATCGGGATCGTGACGGGGACGGTGTCCCAGAGCGAGGACGACCTGCGCGGCGCCGAGCTGATGATCCAGAAGTATGGCGACACCGCAAAGGGCGGCATGATCACCCACATCACCTATCCCGATAACTTCATGACAGAGCAGGAGACGACGATCGGACAGATCGTCGGCCTGGCAGACGACCCCAAGATGAAGGTGATCGTGGTCAACCAGGGCATCCCCGGCACGACGGAGGGCTTCCGCCGCGTTCGCGAGAAGCGGCCGGACATCATCCTCCTGATCGGCGAGGGACACGAGGACCCCAGCGTCACGACCGTGGCCGCGGACCTAGTGTCCCAGGGCGACCTCATCAGCCGCGGCTACCTGATCCCCCACACGGCGAAGGAGCTGGGCGTGGACACCTTCGTCCACATCTCCTTCCCGCGTCACATGAGCTACGAAACGCTGGGCCGGCGCCGCGCCATCATGGAGGAGGCGTGCAGGGACCTGGGGATCAAGTTCGTGTTTGAAACGGCTCCGGACCCCACCAGCGACGTGGGCGTGGCGGGCGCGCAGCAGTTCATCCTTGAGAAGATGCCGGCCTGGGTCGAGAAGTATGGAAAGAACACGGCGTTCTTCTGCACGAACGACGCCCACACGGAGCCCCTGCTGAAGCGCATCGCGGAACTGGGCGGCTACTTCATCGAAGCAGACCTTCCCTCGCCGCTGATGGGGTATCCGGGCGCCTTCGGGATCGACTTCGCCAACGAGAAGGGCGACTGGCCTGCGATCCTGAAGAAGCTCGAGGACGCGGTGGTTGCTGCCGGAGGCGGCGGGCGCATGGGGACCTGGGCCTTCTCCCTGGGCTACACCCACACCGCTGCGCTGGCCGAGTTCGGCAAGCGCGTCGTGGAGGGGCAGGCCAAGCTGGACAGCCTGAAGGACCTGATCGCCTGCTACAACGACGTCACGCCGGGCGCGACCTGGAACGCAAGCTATTTCGTAGACGCCTGGACGGGAGTCCGGAACAAGAAGATGGTCCTCGTGTACCAGGACACCTACATGCTGGGCAAGGGCTTCATGGGAACGACTTCTGTCGAGGTCCCTGAGAAGTACTACAACGTCAGCAAGTAGCGTGCCGCTCCGCCGACCTCGCGCGTTCTCCCGCGGGCTCGGCTTTTCATGGGAGAACGACGGGCCTCGATGAGGCCGAGGGGGGAGTGCGCCCTCCTCAATCAGCACAATTAAGGTTTAATTCTGCGTTTAGAGGTGATTTATTTGTCCGATACACTCCTCCTGGAATTGCAGAACATCGGGAAAGAATACTACGGGAACCGGGTGCTCTCCAACGTGAGTTTCTCGCTCAGGGCCGGGGAGATCCTGGGGCTCGTGGGAGAGAATGGAGCGGGGAAGTCCACGCTGATGAACATCCTGTTCGGCATGCCGGTCATCGCGCAGACGGGCGGGTACGAGGGGACGGTGCTCATGGACGGCAGGCCCGTTCGCTTCGCCTCGCCCCACGAGGCGCTCGAAGCGGGGATCGGCATGGTCCATCAGGAGTTCTCCCTGATCCCCGGCTTCACCGCGACCGAGAACATCCTGCTCAACCGCGAGGTGCTGAACCCCTCCCTGCTGGAGTACGTCTTCAGCAGCCGCATGGCGACGCTGGATCGGGGCTCGATGCGGGGCCGTGCGGAACGAGCCATCCGAACGCTGGGCGTCGACATCAGCCCGGACATGACCGTTGCGGAGATGCCCGTCGGCTACAAGCAGTTCATCGAGATCGCCCGTGAGATCGACCGCAGCAAGACCCGCCTCCTGTTCCTGGACGAGCCCACGGCCGTCCTGACGGAGTCCGAGGCGGAGATCCTGCTGGCGGCGCTCAGAGCGCTGGCGGAGAAGGGGATCGCCATCGTGTTCATCTCCCACCGGCTGCACGAGGTAAAGGACCTGTGCAATCGCATCGTCGTGCTTCGGGACGGGGCGGTGATCCGGGACGCGGACGCCGGGAAGGCGACGATTCGGGAGATCGCCTCCTGGATGGTGGGCCGCCACGTGGAAACGGCGGGGGAGGAGGCCTCCGGTCGCCGCCCTGTCCCCCAGACGGAGCCCGTCCTGAAGGTGGAACACCTGTGGGTGGACATGCCGGGCGAAACGGTGCGCGACGTCTCCTTCGAGGTGCGGAAGGGGGAGATCTTCGGCATCGGCGGCCTGGCTGGGCACGGGAAGCTGGGCATCCCCAACGGCATCATGGGGCTCCATCCGGCCGGCGGGCGCGTGGAATTCCTTGGGAAGCGCGTTCCCCTGAACCGGCCGCGCCGCGCTCTGGACCGCCGCATGGCCTTCGTGTCGGAGGACCGTCGGGGCGTGGGGCTCCTGCTGGACGAGCGCATCGACTGGAACATCACCTTCACGGCGATGCAGGTCCAGGGCCGCTTCCTCAAGGGGATTCCCCACCTCCTCCAGCTGCGGGACGACCGGGCCATGACGGAGGAGGCGGAGAGGTTCATCCGGGCCCTCGACATCAAGTGCACGGGGCCGAGCCAGCGCGCCGGAGAGCTGTCCGGAGGGAACCAGCAGAAGATTTGTCTGGCCAAGGCGTTCGCCCTGCGGCCGGACCTCCTCCTGGTCTGCGAGCCCACGCGCGGCATCGACGTCGGCGCGAAGGAGCTGGTGCTGAACACCCTGAGAAACTACAACGAGGAGCACGGCATCACCATCATCGTCGCGTCGTCGGAGCTCGAGGAGCTGCGCTCCATCTGTGACCGGATCGCCGTCGTGGGCGAGGGGCGCATTGCGGGCGTCCTGCCGGCCTCCAGGCCGGCGGAGGACTTCGGCCTCCTGATGATGGGGCAAAGCGTTGAGGAGGCGGCGGTATGATCAGAAGGTTTATCGAGAACGTGGGGTGGCCGCGCTTCATCATCGGACTCTTCCTGTTGAGCCTCTTCATCGCGGCGCCCTTCGTTGGGGTGCGCGTGGACACGTCGCTCTCGGACGTCCTGGTGCGGTTCGGCATGAACGGGGTGATGGTCCTGGCCATGATCCCGATGGTGCAGTCGGGCTGCGGCCTCAACTTTGGGCTGCCGCTGGGGATCATCGCGGGGCTTTTGGGGGCCACGCTCTCCATCGAGTTCAATCAGCGGATACTGACGTTCGCGGCGGAACTGGCTGTGGGCCGGCCGTGGCTTGCGTTCCTGGCCTCGGAGGCCGCCCGCGCGCCCCTGAGCTTTGCGTCGGCCATCGTCATCGCGGTGCCGATCGCGGCGGTGCTGGGCTTCTTCTACGGAAAGCTGCTGAACCGCGTCAAGGGCGACGAGATGATGATCGCCACCTACGTGGGATTCTCCTCCGTGGCCTTCATGTGCATCGCCTGGCTCCTCATGCCTTACAGGAGCCCCACCATGATCTGGGGCTATGGGGGCAGCGGACTGCGCACCACCATCAGCGTGAACGGCTACTGGCTCCACGTGCTGAACGACCTCTTCTCCTTTCAGGAGGGGCACCTCTTCGTGCCGACGGGGACCTTCCTGTTCTTCGCCGTCCTCGCCCTGCTGATGTGGGTCTTCATGAGAAGCAAGACGGGCACCGCCATGACGGCCGTCGGCTCCAACCCGGACTTTGCCCGGGCCTCCGGCGTGAACGTGGACCGCATAAGGACGATCTCCGTCGTGCTCTCCACGATCCTGGGAGCCGTGGGCATCCTGGTCTACGAGCAGAGCTTCGGCTTCATTCAGCTCTATATGGGGCCCTTCTACATGGCCCTTCCCGCCGTTGCGTCCGTCCTGCTGGGCGGCGCGTCGGTGAATAAGGCCGGCATCGTGAACGTCATCGTGGGAACGTTCCTGTTCCAGGGCATCCTGACCATGACGCCGTCCGTCATCAACAGCGTGCTTCAGACGGACATGTCCGAGGTCATCCGCATCATCGTCAGCAACGGGATGATCCTCTACGCCCTGACGAGAAAGGTGAGGCTGAAACGATGAGCAAAACAGGCAGAAACTGGAACCCCCTGACGTTCCTGGCGGACAATGCGGTCCCCATCGTCTTCATTGCGATCTCCGCCGTGGCCATCCCCCTGTCCGGCTTCTCGGTCAGCCACCTGGTCCAGGAGCTCCTGATCCGGATCGGGCGAAACTCGTTCTTGATCCTGTCCCTCCTGATCCCCATCATGGCGGGCATGGGGCTGAACTTCGGCATGGTGCTGGGGGCCATGGCCGGGCAGATCGGGCTGATCCTGATCTCCGACTGGGCCATCGTGGGCATCCCCGGCATGGCGCTGGCCATGCTGGTGGGGACCCCCATCGCCATTCTGCTGGGGATCCTCTGCGGTAACGTGCTGAACCGGGCCAAGGGGCAGGAGATGGTGACGTCCTACATCCTGGGCTTCTTCATCAACGGGCTGTACCAGCTGGTGGTGCTGTACTTCATGGGCTGGATCATCCCCATCTCGAACCCCGTCATCCTCCTCTCCCGCCGCTACGGCGTGCGGAACACGGTGAACCTGCAGGGCATCCGCGGCGTGCTGGACAACCTGGTCCCCGTTTCCTTCCCCTTCTTCGGAGGGACGGTGCGCGTGCCCCTCGCCACCCTTCTCGTGATCGCCGTCTTCTGCCTCTTCATCGTGTGGTTCCGCCGCACGAAGCTGGGACAGGACATGCGCGCCATCGGGCAGAGCCAGTCCGTCGCCGACAGCGCGGGCATCGCGGTGAACCGGACGCGCATCATCGCGATCGTGATCTCCACCGTCCTGGCCTGCTACGGACAGGTCATCTACCTGCAGAACATGGGGACCCTCAACACCTACAACAGCCATGAGCAGGTGGGCATGTTCTCCATCGCGGCCCTGCTCATCGGGGGGGCCAGCGTCTCCCGCGCCAGCATCGCCAACGTCTTCGCGGGCGTGGTCCTGTTCCACCTGATGTTCATCGTGGCGCCCATGGCGGGCAAGAACCTGATGGGACAGGCCCAGATCGGGGAGTACTTCCGCGTCTTCGTCTCCTACGGGATCATCGCCATCGCCCTGGTGCTCCATGCGTGGAAGCGCAACCGGGACCGGGAGGCGGCCCGCCGGAGCCTGCGCGGCCCCGCGGAAGGGGGGGAGGAGGCATGATGCGCTTTCTTCAGAGGGCGCTGGCCCTGATCCTCCTCGTCGCCCTTGGAGTGTGGCTGTTCTACGTCGGGCGCGAGCACCAGGTCCTCCTGGACAACAAGGCGATCGAGTTGGAGGGCACGACCTTCAAGGCCCTTCAGGAGGTCCGCGTCAGCGTGAACGGCGCCGAGCCCGTGGAGCTCTACCCCCGTGACCGCGATATGGTGAAGGTCGTGGGCCCTGCGTTCTCCCTGAGGGTGGAGATCGAGGACCCCGGAAGCGACGTGGAACTCGTGGAGCGCGAGGTGCGGGTGGGATTCGGCAAGGACCTGATGCTGAGCTTCCCCCTGATGGCCGCGAGCCGGGACTTCATCCTGCCGCCGCCGGCCTCGCAGCAGACCCCCGCTCCGGAGGCGGCCGCCTCGGAAGACGCTCTGGCGCCCGGCGCGGGGGAGGAGGTCCCTGCCGTGCCGGCGAACCCCTGACTTCATCGGGACGGCCCCTGCGGGCCGCCCCGTTTTTTGCGGTGCGCGCAGAGCCGGGGTAAAAAACGTTTTTCGTCTGGCAACGGGGCCCTTTCTGTGGTATTCTGATGGCGGTTTTGAAAAAGAGTATGCGATTGATCGTGCAGCCGACGCGGACGTCGAATCAGGGACGTCCATGATCAAGGCCCCTGCCCCAGGCAGGGCTTTTAAGGAGGAAGTTGTCGGAGATGGGATTTCGCACCATGGAGGAGCTCTGCGAGGAGCTCAGGGGGAAGCGCGCAGCCGCCTTCAACGGAGGCGGAGAAAAGGCCATTGCCAAACAGAAGGAGAAGGGGAAGGGGACGGCCCGCGAGCGGATCGATCAGCTGCTGGACCCCGGCTCCTTCGTGGAGATTGATGAATTCGTGACCCATCGCTGCACGAACTTCGGACTGGAGAAGACCAAACCACTGGGCGACGGCGTCGTGACCGGTTGGGGCACCATCGACGGCCGCAAGGTCGTCGTCTTCAGCCAGGACTTCACCGTCCTGGGCGGCTCCCTGGGCGAGATGCACGCGGACAAGATCTGCAAGGTCATGGACCTGGCGATGGAGATGGGCTGCCCGGTGATCGGGCTGAACGACTCTGGGGGCGCCCGCATCCAGGAGGCCATCGACGCCCTGAACGGGTACGGCAAGATATTCTTCCGCAACACCCACGCGAGCGGCGTCATCCCGCAGTTCTCCGTCATCATGGGCCCCACGGCGGGAGGCGCGGTCTACAGCCCCGCCCTCACCGACTTCATCTTTATGGTCAACAAGACGGGCATTATGCACATCACCGGCCCTGCGGTCATCAAGGCCGTGACGGGCGAGGAGGTCACCAGCGAGGCCCTGGGCGGTGCCGCCACCCACAACAACATCAGCGGCAACGCGCACTTCATGGCGGCCGACGAGCAGGAGTGCTTCGCTCAGATCCGCAAGGTGCTCTCCTACCTGCCCCTCAACAACCTGGACGATGCGCCCGATAAGCCCACGGACGACCCCGTGGACCGCGCGGACCCCTCGCTCCGGGAGGCCGTCCCGACGAACCCCAATGTCGGCTACGACGTCCACGAAGTCCTGCACAAGGTGCTGGACGACGGCGAGTTCACCGAGGTCCAGGCCGGCTGGGCCCAGAACATCCTGACGGGCTACGGCCGCATCGGCGGACGCTCCGTCGGCATCATCGCCAACCAGGCCAGGGTGATGGCCGGCTGCCTCGACATCAACGCCTCCGACAAGGCCAGCCGCTTCATCCGCCACTGCGACGCCTTCAACCTGCCGATTTTGACCTTCGTTGACGTGCCCGGCTACCTGCCCGGAGTGACCCAGGAGCACAACGGGATCATCCGTCACGGCGCGAAGCTCCTCTATGCCTACAGCGAGGCGACCGTTCCCCTGATCACCGTCATCCTGCGCAAGGCCTATGGCGGGGCCTACCTGGCCATGGCCAGCAAGTCGCTGGGCGCCGACGTCGTCTTTGCATGGCCCCAGGCGGAGATCGCCGTCATGGGCGCCGAGGGCGCCGCGAACATCGTCTTCCGCAAGGAGATCGCCGATTCCGACAACCCGGAGGAAACCCGCGCCGAGAAGATCGAGGAGTACCGCAAGGCCTTTGCCAACCCCTATGTGGCGGCGGAGCGCGGCCTCGTGGACCGCGTGATCCTGCCCGAGGAAACCCGGCTCTCCATCTGGCAGGCCCTGAACGCGCTGGAGAGCAAGCGCGTTTCGCGGCCCGACAAGAAGCACGGCGTCATCCCTCACTGAGCCCTCAGGAGGTGCAATCCATGAACGGCATGCATTTTGAAGGGCTGTCCGGCGCGGCCTACGTCAGCCTCGTGGCCTTTTCCATCGTGTTCATCGTCCTGTTTGGGCTGACGCTCGTGATCTTCGCCATGCGCATCTTCGCTACCGGCGACAAGCCGAAGCCGGGTAACGCCACCCCCGCGCCCCAGCGGCCCCAGAGCGCTCCCGCTGCTTTCGCAGTTCGGGCCGAGGGCGCTCAGGCCAAGGTGGTGGCGGCCATCACGGCGGCCATCCTGACCGCCACGGGCGGGTCGGGGCGGATCGTTTCCATCGCGCCTGAGGCGGTGGGAACCGCTCGTGAGAGCGCCCGATGGACCAGGGCCTGGAGGGCGTCGGGCGTCCTGAACCTGATCTCGCGCTCCGTGGACCGGGGCTGGAAACGCTGACCCCGCACCCCAAAGGGGCGGGCCAGACAAGACGATCGATCCTGTGCCCTCGCGAGGGCGCGTCTGCATATTTTTTGAAGGGAGTTGTATCGGCAGTGAATAAGTATAGAGTTGTCGTGGATGGTACCGCCTATAACGTGGAGGTGGAGGAGCTGGGGGCCTGCGCCGCTCCTGCCTCCGTTCCGGTTCCGGCCCCGGCTCCGGTGCCTGTAGCGCCCGCTCCGGCAGCGGCTCCAGCGCCCGCTGCGGCCCCCGCCG
>NZ_DBHLDX010000074.1:0-8777 GCF_057312375.1 Fretibacterium sp. | reverse complement strand
CCTGTGGAGAGGAAGGCTCTGACCAGGAACGCAAGTTTTTGGTGAAACCGGCCTCTGTGAAACAGGAAGTCAGCACTAAAGATACCTATGAGTATATTTAGACAAGACTGGCGGAACGGTTCAGTGACCCCCGCTTTTTTCCCGATCGGTCCATCCATCGGGGTGCAAGGGCCCACGGCCCTTGCCGGGGTTCCGGGGAGGAGCCCCGGAGAAAGAAAGGAGTCTTTTCCATGAAAAAACGGTTCGCCCTTCTGCTTCTCGTTCTCGCTGCCGTCCTTGGTGTGCTCTACGCAAACGGGGACCTCGATGGGCTGATCGATCGCTTCCGCGAGAAGGACCCCAACCGAATTCGGCTCTACGGCAACGTGGAGATCCGGCAGGTGCTCCTGGGCTTCCGCGTTTCGGGCCGCGTCGAGGCGGTCTACCGCGAGGAGGGCGAGAGGGTGGCGTCCGGCGACCTGCTGGCCATCCTGGACCCCGTTCCCTACCGCATCAAACGCTCCGAGGCCCAGGGGGCCATGCTCCAGGCTAAGGCGGCCCTGGAGAAGCTGCACCGCGGGTTCCGCACCGAAGAGGTCCAGGAGGCGGCGGCGCAGCGCGACCGGGTCCGGGCGTCGCTGGACCTGGCCGAGAAGGACTACAGCCGCATCTCGAACCTGTTCGCCCAGAAGGCCGTCGCCAGGAGCGAGCTGGACCGGGCGTCGTCGCAGCGCAACGCCCTGAGGGCGGAGCTTGCGGCAGCTGAGAACGCGCTGGCCCTGATGCGCGAGGGCTACCGCAAAGAGGACATCGAGGCGGCGGAGGCGGCCTACGAGGCAGCCAGCGCCCGGTTTGCGGCGGCCGAGAACGCCCTTTCGGACACGGAGCTGCGCTCCCCGGCCGAGGGGACCATCCTGACCCGCGTCACCGAGCCGGGGACCGTCGTGGGGGCCGGTCAGGTCGTCTACGCCCTGGCCCTCGAACGCCCCGTCCAGGTCCGGGCCTACATCCCGGAGCCGCAGTTGGGACGGGTTCGGGTGGGAATGCCGGCCCGCATCTTCACGGACTCCTCCCCCACCCCCATCGAGGGCACGCTCACCTTCATCTCCCCGACGGCCGAGTTCACCCCCAAGCAGGTGCAGACCGAGGACCTGCGCACCGACCTGGTCTACCGCGCTCGAATTCTGGTGGAGGACGATCGGGACGGGCGGCTCAAGAACGGGATGCCCGTCACCGTCTTGATGGACTCCTTGGAGGCCTCCGGAGGCACGGCGCCGAGATGAGCGAGGTCGAAAAGCGCCAGCCCCTCGATTCCCAGGAGGCCTCGGAAATCGTCGTCAAGGGGCTGGTCCGCACCTTCGGCAACCGCGCCGCGCTGGACGGGCTCACGGCCCGCATCGCGGGCGGACAAATCACGGGGCTGGTAGGGCCGGACGGCGCGGGCAAGACGACGCTGCTGCGCCTGTTCTGCGGCCTCCTGGCGCCTACCGCAGGGCGGGTTTCCGTGTGCGGGCACGACACGGCGGAGGATGCGGACGCCATCCACGAGCGGGTCGGCTACATGCCGCAGCGCTTCGGGCTCTACGAGGACCTGACGGTCATGGAGAACCTGAACCTGTACGCCGAGCTGCGCTCCGTGCCTCGCCGGGAGCGGGCCGACCGCTATGCGGAGCTCCTGGCCTTCACGGGGCTTGAGCCCTTCACGGGCCGCCTGGCGGGCCGGCTCTCGGGCGGCATGAAGCAGAAGCTGGGCCTGGCCTGCACGTTGCTCTCCCGACCTCCCGTCCTGCTGCTGGACGAGCCGGGCGTGGGCGTGGACCCCCTGGCGCGGCGGGAGCTGTGGCGCATGGTGCGGGGGCTCCTGGTCCGGGGCCGAATCGTCGTCTGGAGCACCGCCTACCTGGACGAGGCGGAGGCCTGCGACACGGTGCTGCTCCTCAACGAGGGCAAGCTGCTCTACGACGGGACGCCGAAGGACCTGGCAAAGCGCGTCGAGGGGCGGGTCTTTCTGCTGGGCGGGGCCGGCGGGAGGCGCCGGAAGCTGATCGCCCCCCTGATGGAGCGTAAGTGTACCCTGGACGCAGTCATCCAGGGCTCCAGCGTGCGCGTTCTGACCAGCGACGACGGTACGGAGCTGAGAGAGAACCTGGACGCCATCGCTTGCGAAGCCGAAGTTTTGGCCGATCCCTCTTCCCGCCTTGCGCTCAGGCCTGCGCCGCCCCGCTTCGAGGATTCCTTCATGCAGCTCCTGGGCGGAGCCCGACGCGGCAGCGACGCGGTGGCGGCGTTCTTCGAGGAAAAGGGGACGGGCCGCGTCTCCGTGGAGGCGCGGCACCTGACGAAGCGGTTCGGGAGCTTCACGGCGGTGGACGACGTCTCCTTCTCGATCGAACGGGGCGAGATCTTCGGCCTTCTGGGGCCCAACGGAGCCGGAAAGTCCACCACGTTCAAGATGATGTGTGGGCTCCTCACCCCCACGGAGGGCGAGTGCGCCGTCTCGGGGCTGGACCTCAGGACGGCTCCCGGCGCGGCGCGGGCGCGACTGGGCTACATGGCGCAGAAGTTTTCGCTGTACGGGGACCTGACCGTGTTGCAGAACCTGCGGTTCTTCTCCGGCATCTATGGGCTGAGGGGCGACACGGCGCTGGAGCGCGTGGTCGATACCTTTGGCCTCGCCCCCTACCTCTCCTCCCGTGCAGGATCGCTGCCTCTTGGCTTCAAGCAGCGCCTGGCAATGGGCTGCGCCGTGATGCACGGGCCGGACGTCCTGTTCCTGGACGAGCCGACGAGCGGCGTGGACCCCGTGACGCGGCGCGAGTTCTGGACCTGCATCAACAGCTTTGCGCTGAAGGGCGTCACCGTGATGGTGACGACGCACTTCATGGACGAGGCGGAGTACTGCGACCGCATCGCGCTGGTGTACCGGGGCAGGACGATCGCCTCCGGCCCCCCCGACGCGCTCAAGGCCTCCGTGCGGACGGAGGCCTGTCCCGACCCAACCCTGGAGGAGGCGTTCATCGCCCTGATCGAAAGGCAGGACGCGGCCCCGTCGCCCTCCTCTTCCCCGATTTAGGGGGATCGAAGTTCAGCCATTTTGTGGTTTAAGCAACAGATTCTTTTTGCCTCCAATGCCAAAATAAACCCCAGGAAGTTAGTCTAAATAAACTTTAGAACTAGGGGTGATTTTATGGTTATGGAGGCAGGACACGTCTTTTTGGCACGACTTGGTAAACGACGGCTGCGTCCCGGCGGGCGGACGGCTACGGACTGGCTGATGCAGAGCGGCAAACTCAGCTCCAGGACGGAGGTCCTGGAGGTGGCGTGCAACATGGGCACGACGACCGCAGAGCTCGTTAAAAAATATGGATGCCACGTCACGGCGCTGGACCTGGACGCCCAAGCGCTGGCGAAAGCCCGAAAGAACCTCGCGGCCTCGTGTTCGGCAGGTCGCGTCAGCTTCGTCGAGGGGGACGCCACAGCATTGCCGTTCCCCGACGGCTCCTTCGACGTGGTGATCAACGAGGCCATGCTGACGATGTTGAACCCTGAAAGTCGGGCTAAGGCCGTCGCTGAGTACTTCCGCGTGCTGAAAAGAGGCGGAGTGCTGCTGACGCAGGACGTCATGCTGACGGAGGAATCCCCCGAGCTCGTTCAGGGGTTGAGCCGGGCGATCAACGTCAGGGTCTATCCACTGACGGAGGCGGGATGGCGAAGCGTCTTTGAGGAGCGCGGGTTCACGAACCTGCAGGTTCGGCACGGGCCCGTCACCCTCATGACCTTGGGGGGGATGATCTACGACGAGGGGCTTTGGGGCGCGCTGCGGGTGTTTCTGAATGGCTGGAAGAAACAGGACCGCGGTTTTTTCCGGAGGATGTCCGGCTTTTTCAGAGCGCACCGAAAGCAGATGGACTACATTGCCGTCGTCAGCGTCAGGCCCTGAGCGAGGACAGCGTCCCCCAGGGGAGAAGGCTCGCTGCATGGCCGACGTCGCGCTCCTTACCGTTCGATTACGGTGAAAGATGAACCTCGCCAAGTCGGTGAAATCTCCAAGTGCGTCGCGATCGCTTGTCCTGGAGCCGGCTTCAGGGTGTACAGTGTTAAGGACAGCATCACCCTGCGCCGGAACTCCGACTGCCACACAGCGCAGGTTGACGACAACAAGGAGGAATTGGCTGTGGACACGATCCAAAAGGCTCAAGGCGGGAAGGGGCCCGCGCGGAAGGTCGTGCAGACCGCCGGGCGCGATGCGCTGGGCAATTTTGCACCGGACTTCGCCCGTTACAACGACGACGTCCTGTTCGGTGAAGTGTGGTCAAAGAACGACGTGCTCTCGCTGCACGACCGCAGCATCGTCACGGTTTCGGCCCTCGTTGCCAGCGGCGTCACCGGCCCGCTCAAATACCACATCGCGACGGCGAAGGAGAACGGCGTGACGAAGGAGGAGATGGTGGAGGTCCTCACGCAGCTCGCCTTCTACGCCGGTTGGCCCAAGGCGTGGGCAGCGTTTCCTGTGGCAAAGGAGGTTTACGGCGAATAAGGGCGAGGACCGGGGGCATAACGCGGGGCCGTCCCGCACAAGAATCCGGGATGTGAGAACGGGGCCTGCAGGGAAGGCCCCGTTTAATTTTTGGTCTGTTCACCCAGCATCTGCTTTTCCTTTTCCAGAAACTCGGTTTCATAGTTGGCGATCTTGTAGTTCAGCTTTTTGGCCAGGGCCTTCAGCTCCTTGATACGGGCCAACAGCCGATCTCGCTGTCGGCTCAGGATGCCCTTTCGCTCGGCCGTCGTCCCGCTCCCCTCCCGGTAGAGGGCGACGTACCGGACCAGCTCCTCGATCGGCACCCCGGCGCTCCTCATGCAAAAAATGAACTCGATCCACTTGATATCACTCTCGTCGTAGTCCCTTATCCCGCTCTTTCTCCCAACAGGGAGAGTCAGCCTACCCCTTCGCAGTGCCTCAGCGTGTCAGGCGAGATCCCACACCGTTCGCTGAGCTCTGTAGTGGTCACTGCTCAACGCCTTCTTCACGATCCGAACGGCCATTCAAATTACAGCCGAAAAGGGCAGAGCAAAGGCCGGCAATTGAGTTGTCAACTGCCAGCCTTTGTGTGAATAGGAAGCTGTCTTAGATCGTCTTGTAGACCGGATACCATTTGTTCGCTTTGACGTTCTCTGCGGGATTATCCGCATTGACGGTATTCAGCCCTTCTTTGACCGCTTCCGTTGCAACAGCCACCGCGACGGTTTCCGAGAATCTTGTCAATTCGGAAACCGGCGGAAGGACCGCGGCACCGGGTTTTGTCACGTCAATGATCCCGCCGAGGGAATGCGCCGCTTTCGAGATCATTCCATCGGTCATCCGCTTTGCTCCAACTGAAATCGCACCAAGGCCGAGGCCGGGATAGATCAGTGCGTTGTTGGCCTGCCCGATCTCATAGGTCACACCGTTATATTCCACGGACTTTGAAGGGATACCAGTTGCAACCAGCGCTTTTCCATCCGTCCACGCAATCAGATCCGTGGCTTTCGCTTCTGCCAGCTCCGTCGGGTTAGAGAGCGGGAAGATGATCGGGCGTTTCGCGTGCGATGCCATCTCCTTGACAATCTCCTCCGTAAAGGCGCCGCCCTGCGTCGATGTCCCTACAAGGATCGTCGGGTGAACCGCTTTCACGGCCGCGGCAAGCGTCCTCAAATCATCGGCCTTTTCAAACTCGCTCCTCTTTCTGGCGAACGGCTTCTGCTCAGGCGTAAGGTCGTCCATATCGTCAAAGAGCAAACCCTGTTTATCCACCAGATAAAACTTTTTTCGCGCCTCATCCTCTGGGACGCCTTGGTCAAGCATTTCCTGATACACTCGGTTTGCGATTCCGCAACCCGCCGTTCCTGCGCCGAAGCACATGTAAATCTGTTCCCGCAGTTTCTGCCCACTGATCTTCAACGCACCGAGGATGCCTGCCAGAGAAATGATGCCGGTGCCCTCGATATCGTCGTTGAACACCGTATAGGTATCTTTGTACTTGTTCAGGATAACGGCAGCGTTGGAACGTCCGAAGTCCTCAAAGTGCAGGTACAGATGAGGGAACATCTCTTCAGCAGTCTTTACGAACCGATCGACGAACTCATAATATCTGTCGCCGCGAACGCGCTCATGACGATTTCCGAGATAAAGCGGGTCATTCAGCAGGCTCTGCCGGTTCGTGCCTACATCCAACACCACAGGCAGCACTTTGTTGGGGTCGATTCCGGCGGCTGCCGTGTAAACAGCGAGCTTTCCAACGGAGATCTCCACACCGTTGGTTCCCCAGTCGCCGATACCGAGAATCATCTCCGCGTCCGTCACGACGATCAGATTGATCTCGCGCCCGTTTGCTGCATTGATCAGCGTTTTTTTGATGTCCTCAGGGTGGTCGATGGACAGATACGCTGCGTTTTGCGGCTCAACGTAGAACTCACTGTACTGTTCGATGGCCTCCGCCACCACAGGATCGTAGACGATGGGCATGAACTCCACGATATGCTGACTGAATAAATAGTAGAACAGAGTTCGGTTCCGTCCGAAAATATCCATCAAGTAATGACGCTTCTCGATGTCGCTTGTTTTCCTGCACACATTTTCGTATGCCTGTCTGGCCTGTTCCTCGATGGTCTGCACCACGGGAGGAAGAAGACCTGCGAGGTTGTATTCCTCACGTTCTTCCATTGTAAATGCCGTTCCCTTGTTCAAAAAAGGATCGTTCAGTAACGCATAAGCTGTTTTCATGGGTTACCCCTCCCTAATTTTTATAGAGATAATCATTTCGGGTGTCCGTGTGCATCCATCCAAAACGAGCCAAGCATACCACGATCAGCCTTTTACAGAAATGAGGGAAAAGACAGATCACGGGATATGTAATTTTGAAACTTTGGGCACAGATGGAACATCCTGAAAGTGTGCCGCCATACTTCTCGGCGATGTGACACTCGTCCTCTGCTCAGGCAAAGGTCCTCCCGAAGTGCTCCATCATACACCGGGGCAACTCCGGCTCCGCGTCCATGTCAAAGCTGTGCTGCACGTCGAAGCGGTGTACGCTCTCCGGCGCGAAGATGGGGATCGTCACAACCTCATGGGGGATGACCTCGTCCCGGGAACCGATGATGACGGCACAGCTCGCGTCGCTGTGGCGCAGCATGTGGCGGCCCAGAACTCCCACGTACTCCAGCAGCAGGTCGTGGTTCAGCTCGGCGTAACGCCGCGACAGGTAGGGGTTCAGCGAGGGGTTCACGAGGACGGTGGGCAGGTTGGGGAACAGGGCGTTCAGGCAGTAGGCGAAGAAGCCACCCCAGGACGTGCCCACGATCCTCACGGCCCTGCCTGCCCCGACCTGGGCGCGCACCTCCGCCTCGTAACGCGACAGGACCTCCTCCGGATGCTCCGTGGTGTAGTTGAAGGTGGGGCAGAATATCTCCTCCTCCGGGTACGTCTTTCGAAGCCAGAGGTATTTCGTATTCTCCCCCTGTCCTCCGAATCCATGAATGTTGATGAACATCTCAAGACCTCCTCATCGGTCGTCCCCGGAAGCAACCGGAGTGCGGGAAACGGCTCCGCCTTTCCATTCATTCTACCAGATGGAACGTGCCTTCCATTCTGCCCCACAGGCCGGCCTCTGGAGGGCGCGTTTCCATCTCCGACAACAGCCGGATGTCCCGAAAAAAATCGCTATACTATACTCGTGTTGGGCCGGTTCGAAGGGACCACCCAGGGCTGCGGAACATGGGTGCGGTGAGTACGACGCGGACCACCCCCTGTGCCTTTGAGGAGGAGAGCGCATGCAATACCTTGGACACTACACGTCGCCCCTGGGGGGCATTACCTTGGGGAGCGACGGAGAGAGCCTGATCGGCCTCTGGTTTGACGGCGAAAAATTTTTCTGCGACAAGATCACGGAGGATACGGAGGAAAGGGAACTGCCGGTCTTCGACACCACGCGGCGATGGCTCGACGTTTACTTCTCCGGAAAGGAGCCGGACTTCACCCCTCCCCTGAAGGAGGCCGGCTCCGACTTCCAGCTTGCGGTGTGGCAGATTTTGCGCACCATCCCCTTCGGCCACACCGTGACCTATGGGGACATCGCGGGCCGGATCGCAAGGCAGCGGGGGCTGGCCCGCATGTCCGCCCAGGCCGTAGGGGGCGCCGTGGGACACAACTCCATCTCCATCATCGTGCCCTGCCACCGGGTGGTGGGGGCGAACGGAAGCCTGACGGGCTACGCCGGCGGCGTGGACAAAAAGCAAAAGCTCCTGACGCTGGAGGGCGTGGACATGTCGCGCCTTTTCGTGCCCCGGCGCGGTACGGCGCTCTGAGCCGCATTAGGGGGCTGTGGCTCCGCGTTGCCGTGCACACCAAAAATGGCGAGTTTTTGATAAGGTGACGTCGTTTTTTCACACGGTATCGCCCTTACAGAATGATGTCGTTTCATCCTTTTCCATCTCGACTTGGAGTTGACTTCAGGATATACACTGACGCTATCCAAAAGCGGCTGCGCTCTTGACCCGATGCTGCTGGACTTTTGGACGCTTGGCAGGACTTGTTTCAGGACGAAAAACATGGGGGGATTTACGATGGCTTGCCTTGAGGAAGGGATCAAGAAGCTGGGCTTCGGCCTGATGCGTCTGCCCAAGGCTGGCGACGCGATCGACATCGAGCAGACGAAGCGGATGGTAGACCGTTTTCTGGCCGAGGGCTTTACCTACTTCGACACCGCCTGGGCCTATCCGGGCAGCGAGGACGCGATCCGCGAGGCGCTGGTGGAGCGCTATCC
>NZ_DBHLDX010000073.1:1560-9371 GCF_057312375.1 Fretibacterium sp. | reverse complement strand
TTGCCGTCGATAATGCGGGGTCTGTAACCGGGATGTTTCATGCGCGATCCCTCCAAAGTTTGTTGCCTTTATCATACCTCATTCCGTCGTTTTTCAGAATCCCATTCCATCGGATTTCGCGATTCCATCCCGTCGGATTTCATATTTTCAATCCGCGCCTTTTTCAAGCCTCGAAACCCTGGCATTTCAAAGGACTTTTTCACCGCCGGTTCGCGCACTATCGGGGCAGGGGTTCTTACATTCCCCATCTCCAAGACAAATTTGTTCATGGCTCGTTTATAGCGGAGTGATCCCCGTACCTGCCGCACCCCCTCGCCGGAGTCATGGCGCAGAACAAGCCCGCAGACGCCGGAAAAAAGCAGGTGTGGTCCACGGGGGACCAGAAAATCAACGGATAGCGGAGACGATGCAGCGAGGAGTAAAATTTCAAGAAAAGTTGTTGGGAGGGATCCTCAATGGATTTTCTGAAGTTGGCAAGGGAGCGCTATTCCGTTCGGAAGTTCACGTCGGAAGCGGTCGAAAGCAAGAAGCTGGACGCGGTTCTGGAGGCCGGCAGACTGGCCCCCACCGCCTGCAACAATCAGCCGCAGCGGGTTCTGGTGCTCGACTCGGCGGAGGCCCTCGACAAGTTGAAGAACTGCACGCCCTGTCATTTCTCCGCGCCTCTCGCGCTGATCGTCTGCTACGACGATACGGTGAGCTGGAAGCGGCCCTACGACGGCAAGGACATGGGGGAGGTCGACGCCAGCATCGTCACCACCCACATGATGCTCGAAGCAGCAGCCCTCGGCCTGGGGACCACGTGGGTGGGGCACTTCGACCCACAGAAGGTGCGGTCGGCCTTCGCACTGCCGGAGAACGTCATTCCGGTCGCCATCCTGCCGATGGGCTACCCCCACGAAACGAGCGTCCCCAACCCAAGGCACGGCGAGCGCCTTCCGCTTTCGGCGACGACGCGCCGCGACACCTTCTGACGCTCCTCTCCGCCATGGAGGCGTCCCCCACAGAGGCCGCCTCCATGAAATCCCGTCCGGCCCCCTTCGGGCGAGGCTACATCAGGCCCGCAAAACTCGAAATGTAGGGCGTGACGTTGTCAAGCCACTCCTTGAACTGGCACGCCCAGGCCAGCTGCGTGGTGGTGTAGAAGTCGTCCTCAGGCCCTCCCATGGTGTCCCGCTTCAGCGCCGTCCGGTAGACGTCGCCCGGCAGGGTGAGGACCAGCTCCCCCTTATGCCGCTGCGTCGCGGCATCGGGCTTACAGCCCAGAGCGATGCGCCCGTCTTCGTGCTCGAAGAACGTCACCTTGTACGGCACGTCGCCAATGGTTCCCGCTCCGAACTCGAGGCGCCGCGTGCGGCCGAAGCCCTGATCCTGAAGCTCCTTGTCGCTGTCCACGGAGTTCGACACCTCCACCTGCGGCACGGCGTCAAAGTGTCGGACGAAGGCCACCAGCTTCCTGCCCAAGCCCAAAAGCCTGGGGTCCCGCAGCGTGAACTTCACCGTCCCCGTCAGGGCCGCCGCAGCCGCGTCCGCTCCGCCGCCCTCTGCCCCCGCTCCCCAGAGCTCGTCCGAGAAGTCCGATCCGTCCTCCTCGCAGTAGGAGAAGCCTAGGAGCATCGCTGCCGCAACGACGCGGATGGGGTTGTGCCACCGCGCCGGGTTGGCCTTCGCCAGGTCCCGCAGCACCCCCGTCTTCAGCAGGGCCTCAACGCCGCGATTGCCCTCTGTGATGCGGAGCCGGTCTTCGGCCACCGCGTCCGCCTCGGCCCCGCTGACCGGAAAGAAGGGGCGGAAGAAGCCCGCCTTGCGGTCCGGCCCCGTACAGTCCGCGATCCAGAACGAGGAGCGCTTGTCCTCGGTCAGCAGGTTCATCTCCCCGCTGTCCGTCACGATCTCCGGCGCGTTGACGATCTTCTCCAGCTCCACGGCGAACCGCCACAGCTTGATGCGGAAGTTCGCGTAGACTGCGTACTCCGTCAGGATGCGCTGCAGCGTCGGTTCAAAATCCTGAATGGTGTAGTTCACGCTCTCGCCGCGCTTCTTTCCGCTGACGGCCAGCTTGCGGTCCCGCTTCTCCACCCAACCAAGGCGAATCAGCTTCTTTGAATTCTTGGCCTTATTGAAGATGACAAGGCGGGGCGTGTGCCCCTTCGTCCAGATCTGCAGGGACAGGTTGTCATCCACGTCGTGGCTGCTGACGATCTCGCCCTTATCGTCCATCAAAGAACCCTCCCCTTAATCTAACTGCAAGGAAGCGCGGAGGACCCCGCAAAAGCGGTCAGGGATGACTCCGGCAACCGTTAAGAGATATCCGAACCGGCCCCATCTCGCGCCCCGCGCGGCGTACATGCTGTTGTTATCTTACACCAGAGGGGCGGGGCGCACAAGGTCGAAGTCCGCTCAATCCCGAGCGTTGGGTTCATCATTTCCCGCCTTACCGCAGAAACCGCCTCACTGTAAAATAGCTTCCACAAAACGGACCTCGCGGCTGGGGCACAGAGCCGACGGGCGCGGGGCCGGACGATCGAAAGGATGTGTATGTACATGAAAACACTGTTTATCGCCGTTCTGGCAGCCCTTCTGGCGGTCGTTCCCGCCTCTGCGGAGGGGACGCCGACCTTGAAGATGCTCTCCACCCACACCTGCCCCGCCTGCACCATGATGTCCAAGGTCCTGGACGAGATCGACGCCAAGTACGCCGGCAAGCTGGCGACGGAGCACGTCTACCTGGAGGAACACCCTGAGGCGGCGGAGCAGCACAACGTTCGCTACGTCCCGACGCTCATCTTCCTGGACGCGAGCGGCAAGGAAGTCGCAACCGAGGTGGGCTACAGGTCCCTCGACGAGGTGGTCGAGGTCTTCAAGAAGGCGGGTGTCAACCTCTAACGATGCTTGATGCGATCTTTTCTGCGATGCTCTCAAGCGGCGCGCTGCAGTGGCTGGGGGCCTTCCTGTGGGGGATGGCCAGCGTCATCCTCAGCCCCTGCGGCATCGCCGCCATCCCCCTGGTGGTGGGCTACATCGCGAACGCGGAGGAGCCCGGCCGGTGGGAGGCCTTCAGGATATCCTGCGCCTTCTGCGTGGGCATCGTGCTGAACCTGTTGCTGGTGGCCCTCGTCACCTCGGGCGTGGGGGTCCTGCTGGGAGGGCATGAGCGCCTGCTGACGTTCGTCACCGCGGCGGTGTTCATCCTCATGGGTCTGCACCTGATGGGGATCGTCCACATTCGCCTCTTCTCCTTCAGCGGCGGAGCGGACAAGGCGGGCGGCACGGATCGCCGCGGCCTGCGCGGAGCGCTGACGCTGGGCATCGTATCCGGGCTGGCCATTGGCCCCTGCAGCATCGGCTACATCTCCCCCCTGCTCTCCGTCGCCCTGTCACAGGCCTCAACCAAGCCGGCTGCCGCCGTAGGGCTCATCGTCGCCTACGCGCTGGGGTACAGCGCCGTGCTGATCCTCTCAGGCACCTTTGCACAGTTGGCGTCCCGCTGGCTGCAGAGCGAGCGCGGCACCGTCATCCTGCGCGGTTTGAACGTTACATGTGGTCTCGCGCTGATCGCAGCGGGCCTCTATTTGTCGCGGGAGATGCTGCTCCTGATCTCCTGAAATCTCATCTCCTGACACTCAGAGAGTGCGTAAGGGGGCGGCCTGCAGCTCGCCCCCTCACGTCAATGGAACTGTGCCGCGTCACTGCTCGTTCGGCTTCATGGCCGGAAAGAGGATGACGTCGCGAATGGACCGCGCCCCCGTCAGGAACATGACGAGACGGTCCATGCCGATGCCCATCCCCCCCGTGGGAGGCAGCCCCACCTCGATGGCGTTGATGAAGTCCTCGTCGAAGGCGTGGGCCTCATCGTCACCTGCCTCCTTCTTGCGCATCTGGTCCTCGAAGCGCGCCCGCTGGTCCAGAGGGTCGTTCAGCTCGCTGAAGGCGTTGGCCACTTCCTTGCCGAACATGAAGAGCTCGAAACGGTGGGTGTAGTCGGGGTTCTCCGGGTCCCGCTTCGAGAGGGGGGAGATCTCCGTGGGGTGCCCCATGACGAAGGTCGGCTGCACCATTCTGTCCTCACAAAAAGCTTCGTACAGCAGATTCAGCACGGCAAAACGGCTCTCCGTTCCCTTCAGCTCGCCGCCCAGGCCCTTCTCGCGGGCGATCTTCCGCGCCGCCTCGTCGTCCGTCACGACACTCAGGTCCACACCGGCATACTCCTTCACGGCATCCAGCATCGTGACGCGGCGGAAGGGCTGGGACAGGTCCACCTTGACGCCGTTCCATTCGATCTCAAGGGTGCCGATGGCCTTCGCCGCGTTGCGAATCAGCTCCTCCGCGAGGTTCATCATGTCCTCGTAGTTCGCGTAGGGCCAGTAGACCTCCATCATCGTGAACTCCGGGTTGTGCATGGTGTCGATGCCCTCGTTGCGGAAGTTGCGCCCGATCTCGTACACGCGGCCCATCATGCCCACCACCAGACGCTTCAAGTAGAGCTCCACCGCGATGCGCAGGTACATGTCCAGGCCCAGGGCGTTGTGAAAGGTCTTGAACGGCCGGGCGTTGGCGCCCCCCGCCAGCACCGACAGGATGGGCGTTTCCACCTCCAGCGTCCCGTGGGCCTCCAGCGTTTCACGGAAGGAGGAGATGATCTTCGAGCGCTTGCGGAACACATCGCGCACCTCCGGGTTTGCGATGAGGTCCATGTAGCGCCGCCGATAGCGGGTTTCCATATCCGTCAGGCCATGCCACTTCTCCGGCAGCGGGCGGATGGACTTACTCAGCAGCTTGTACTCCGTCACCTGAATGGTCAGTTCTCCGCGCTTGGTGCGGCAGGGATGCCCCACGACGCCCAGCCAGTCCCCCGTGTCCACCCACTTCTTCAGGAACTCATAGGACTTCTCCCCCAGCGCGTTCACCTGAAAGTAGAGCTGGATGCGCCCCGTCTCGTCCGCCAGGTCGGCGAAGGTCGTCTTGCCCTGACGGCGCAGCGTCATCAGGCGGCCCGCCGTGCTCAGCGTCACCGTTTCGTCCGCCTCCTCCGGCGTCAGGTGTTCGAAACGGCAGCGGACGTCCGCCAGGTGGTCCCGGCAGTCCCACGTTTCGGCGACGTAGGGGTCAAAGCCCTCCTCCCGGCGCAGACGAAGGAGCTTCTCCTTCATCTGCCGGACGACCTCGTTATCCGCGCTCTCCTGCTCCAGCCCCCCCTGGCCTGGGCCTTTCACGGCGTTCTCCATGCGTGCGTTCTCCCTTCAATAAATAAACTTCATTCAGCCTTGACGTTCAGGCGACGACTTCAAGGGACTGATTGTCCGTCGCCGTCAGGCACTCCGCGCCGTCCTGAGTGATGAGGTAGTCGTCCTCGATGCGGAGGCCGCCCCAGCCCTCGATGTAGATTCCCGGCTCAATGGTCACGACGTCACCCGCCTGCAGCACGTCCTTTGAGGTAGCGGAGAGGCGCGGCGCTTCATGGACCTCAAGCCCCAGGCCGTGTCCCAGGCTGTGTACGAAGTTCGTGCCGTAGCCCGCCTCGGCGATGATGCGGCGGGCGATGGCGTCCGCCTCCCGGCCCGCAAGCCCCGGACGCAGCGCCGCAGCCGCAGCCCGGTGCGCCCGCAGCAGCAGGTCGTTCACCTCAAGGGCCCTGTCGTCGGGCTGCCCCACCGCGAAGTTGCGCGTGATGTCGCTCATGTAGCCGCCCACCATGGCGCCGTAGTCCACCGTCACCACGTCGCCCGCCTCAAAGGCCCGCGAGGTCGCGTGAGCGTGGCAGACGGCGCCCCGCACCCCGGAGGCCACGATGAAGTCGTCGTGAGCCCAGCCCTTCTCTGCCCCCAGCCTCTTGATCTCCAGTAGGAGCGCGCCCTCGAACTCCGCCTCCGTCATTCCAGGCCGCACGGTCCGCAGCACGTTGCCGTAGGCCTGGCGCCCGATGAGGGCGGCGCGCCGGATCGCCTCCACCTCTTTGGCGTCCTTGGTACGGCGCAGCGAGGGGATGAGGTCCGACGCATCCACCCACTCGATCCCTACGGGCTCCAACGCGAGGCTGAATATCCGCTGGGACACCTTCTCCGCCTCAAAGCCCACCCTGCGCCATCCCGCGTCCTTCACGGCCTTCGCCAGCCAGGCGGGCAACGGGAGCTCCGACTGAACCACCACCTCAAATGGCGTTTCCGCCGCAGCCTGAATGCGATAGCGCCCATCCGTTACCAGAAGGGCGCTATCCCGATCGATGACGAGCGCAGCGCTGCTCCCCCTGAAGCCCGACAGGTAATGGCAGTTCTCCGTGTTGTGCCGCTCCAGGACCAACAAAACGAAAGCGTCCAACCCCTTCTCATTCAATAGAGCCCTGAACCGCACAAGCCGTTCCCTGACTGTCTCGAAAGCCATGTCCAGTCCTCTCCTCACTTATTTAAACGTCACAGCGGACCGGGCAAGGCTCGGCCTCCTGAGTACCCGTGTATTCTAACAGAAGAGAAGCCGCTTTTGACCAGAAGGCTTGAAAAGGCCGGCGGGGTCCTTATTGGCAAAATCGGACGAAAACGGCCCGTAAGAGGTATAATGTTAAACAAATTGTCCATCGTATTGGGCGTGAAACTTCGCTTCACGGACTCCGGGAGGCGCTTCGGAGACCGGACAGACTGGAGGTATTGTGATGAATTGTTTCCTGATCTACACGAGCTTTAAAACCCTTGACCCCGCAACCTGCCCCAGGTCCGTTGACATTCCTGCGCGCCCGGACAACAGCAACGGGGACGCTGCCTTTGAATCCGAAAGCCAGCGCAGCGGGGATATCCTGTTCAAATTCAGGCACACCGCCCCAGAGCTGAGGCCGGAAAGCCTTCAGGGGATCACCGTCGAGGAGGGGGGCGCGAATACCCCCCTGCTGTTGCTGTACCCATCAAGCGACGAGTGGAGCGGCAACGCCATATTCACCGCCTCTCAAGAAACATGGAGTTCCAACATCGATGTCTACACCCTGGCCTGCACGCTCTCCACGACGACCGCAAAGGACCGGGAACAGTTCCTGTTCCGCGGCGACCCCAAGAAGTTCTTCAACCTCGACTCCACCTCCTGGCAGGACAACGACGAGGTGGTGGACGCGCTCATCAGGATCCTGAGGACCTCCAAAGACCCCGACAGGACCTCCTACCCGGAGTTCTACGACTCCGGCGTCTTCAAGTTCGACCTGAGCGACCCGAAGTATGAGGCGCTGCGCCATCTCATTGGCTATACGCCGGCTCCTGAGTCTGTTCCCGTGCAACAGCCAGCACCTGCGCCGCAGCCGACACCTAGCCCTGTGCCGCAGCCTGCTCCCATCCCCGTACCACAGCCAACGCCGATTCCTGCACCGCAACCGGCGCCTGCACCAACATCGACTCCTATGCCACAGCCAGTGCCTGCGCCCACTCCGGCACCGCAACAGGCACCGGCTCCCGCAGCAGGACCTACGCCCGCGAAGGACTCCACTCCGGAGACGCAGCCGACCCCCGCTCCCGCAACAGAACCTGCGTCCGCAAAGGAGCCCACCCCGGTGCAGCCGACCCCCGCTCCCGCAACAGAACCTGCGTCCGCAAAGGAGCCCACCCCGGAGCCGCAGCCGACCCCCACTCCCACAGCAGAGCCTACGTCCGCAAAGGAGCCCACCCCGGAGCCGCAGCCTGCCCCCGCTCCCGCAGCAGAGCCTACGCCCGCAAAGGAGCCCACTCCGGAGCCGCAGCCTACCCCCGCTCCCACAGCGGAGCCTACGCCCGCAAAGGATCCCACCCCGGAGCCACAGCCTACCCCCGCTCCCGCAACAGGACCTGCGCCCGCGAAGGAGC
>NZ_DBHLDX010000073.1:0-1460 GCF_057312375.1 Fretibacterium sp. | reverse complement strand
CCGGAGCCACAGCCTACCCCCGCTCCCGCAACAGGACCTGCGCCCGCGAAGGAGCCCACTTCGATGCCTAAGCCCGCGGATAACCCAACAACCGCGCACCCTCAGAGGTTCTTCGCGGCAAATCAGTTCATCGACTCCGATGGTCATCCCCTGAAGCCGGACGATGACCAGGCGAATCGGCACAACATGGAGCTGGCGCTCATGGCTGCGACGGCGACCTGTGGCTTCACGATCCTTGGAGGGATCAACGGCGGAGGCAAGACCCACATGGCCATCAGCTTCGCCAGAAAGATCACCGCTCTCGACGCGGCGGCCTCCGTCGACCTCCTTCCCGTCCGTTCGGACTGGAGGAACGTTGGGGACCTCTTGAACCGCCAACAGACCCTTGGCGCGAACGGCACGTTCTCAGGGACCGCCTTCTACGACGCGCTGGCGGCCTGCGAGGTCAACCCCGAGAAGCGCGCTTTCATCATCCTGGAGGAGATGGACCTGGCGCGCTCGGAGTACTACCTGGCCGAGGTCCTCAGCGCGATGGACATGCGGGATCAGGCGCTGATCCCCTGCCCCGACGGGAATTTTTACCGTATGCCGGAGTCCCTCTTCATCATCGGCACGGCCAACGCGGACGCAACAACGTTCCCCTTCAGCCCCAGGGTTCTGGATCGGGCGTTCTACATTCGCTTCCGGGTGGACGACGTGATGTTTACGGACGACCGGAACGACAACATGGACCCGCAGTCCGCCAGGGCTGCCGCGACCTTCCTCGCCATCATCAACGGCGAGATGGAGGAAAGGCGAAAGGCCTTCCGCGAGAAAATACGCGCGGACTTCCGCATCGAGGAACTGCTCGCCGCCGTGAACGCCATTCCCGGCAACCACACCGTTTCGCTGGGCTACCGCACCCGGGACGCGATCTACAACTTCATGGCCAACTTCATGTGCCTCAGCGGATACGATGCCTACAACGTCGATGCGGCCATGCGCGCTTTCGACTGGGCCGTTACCTCAAAAATCCTGCCGAAGTTCCAGGGCTCGCGCGACGACCTTCAGGCGCCGCTCATCGCTCTGGAGCGCGAGCTCCAAAGCCGGGGACTCCTCCCCTACGGACCGTCGGGCATGTGGCCATGGCGATCCAAGGACGAGTTGACCTTCCTCCGCTATCAAATGGAAAAGAACGCTGCAAGCGTAATCTACCGTTAAACAGCAGGCCGGGACGAGCAAAGAGCTCATCCCGGCCATCTTCATTATCAGGGGTCCATAAGCCCTAGCGACGGTTTCCCGTCGTGCCTACAGCCCAAGGCAGGTCCCGGCAAAGATGCCGTAGTAATTGCCAAGGACATACCCCAGAGTCCCCACTAGGATAGCGGGGACAACTAGCTCAGGCCAGCCCTTGGAGATGGCCATGGCCGCCGCCGTCGTGGGGCCGCCGACGTTGGCGTTTGAGGAGATGATGATCTCTT
>NZ_DBHLDX010000072.1:6320-9620 GCF_057312375.1 Fretibacterium sp. | reverse complement strand
ACGTCAGCCTCAGGCTGTACTTCGTGCTCGCCGCGATGGACGGCATGGAGCTCGCAACGACCTTGCCGCCGCTGTCCAGCAGCTCGGCCTTCGGCTTCTCCTTCAACCCGGAGGCAACCACATCCAGGGACTTCGGCGTCCCGTCAAGCGTCAGCGCCGCCGTGAGCTGGACGGTCATATTCCCCTGAGCGTCCGGAGAGGCGATGATCTTCGAGCCCCAGCTCGACGAGTCGATGCTCGGGGCCGCGGGCGTGTCGCTGGCCCCGGTCTTCAGGTCCACGTTGACAGAGCCCGTAACAGGTGCGCTCTCGTTTGTGGCGGTCACCCGCAGGGTTCCGCTCTTGAAACCGGAGCCCAGCGTCACCTTGAAAGACGCGGCCTTCTGGGTGCCGGACTCGCGGCTGACGGAAACAGAGCCAGGAGCGACGACGTTCACAAGCTCATAGTTCCAGCTATCCGCTTTCACGGACACGTCACCCGCAACCTTGACGTTCACGCGGCGCTCGTTCCCGGAGCCCGTCGCCTCCGCCGTCAGTACGGGGGCGGCAGCGAGATCCTTCTTCGCGGTGAGGACGAGCTTTTTGTTGGACGCCGTAAGCGGCTCCACCTTCCAGAAATCGTTTTCCGCCGGATCGCCCGTGACCGTGTGAGTGCCGGTCACCGTGTCGGCCTCCAGCAGGGTGACCGTCTGCCCCTTCTTCAGGGCGGTCTTCCAGGTGGTGGGGACCTCCATGACCAGGTCAGCAGTACCGAGATCGAGCTCCTTCACTTTCAGAACCCGATCATTCGGCGCCTCGTCAACAACCCTGATCTTCGAGGCAGCGTTCTCCGTTTTCAGCTTCAGGTTCGTGTAGCTCCCGCTGGGCAGGGTCAGGGCGCCGCCCCCGGTGCTGGTGCCGAACGTCGCCGTAACCGTCCCGGAGAGCAGCTCTTTGCCCTTCACACGGAGATCGGACCCCGCATCCACATTCACCTTCCAATTCACGCTTGGCCCGCCGTTGACGGTCAGGGGGGAAGTTCCCTTCAGGTTAAGGGTGGCGTCAGCGACAGGCGCCAACTGTCCGATGGTACTCTCTCCGCCCGCGGTGGTGACCTCAAGAGGATTCGTGTTGACGAACTTCAGAACATCAACGGTGTTACCCCCCTCGAGCCTCACCTTAGAGGAGAGGGCACCCGTAATATCGATGGCGCCCACCCTAACCGATGAGGCAAGGGCCAATGTAGGGGCGGGGTTCTTCCCCAGGAACCCGACCGTCCCGCTGACGTCCTTTTTCAGCGTGGCCGTTTTATTGGCTGCCATCTCCAGGCTCAGGTTCCCCGCAACCCCGGCATTGAGGACAAAATCTTCTTTAGGAAAAATCTTATCGATGGTCAGGATCTTGCCGTTGGTATCGATCTTGCTGCCATCGGCCGTCGCCAGCTTCTTCAGCCTCAGATCCTTGCCCAGCACGAGCCGACCCTGAGCCCTCAGATCCACAGAGCCAACTTCCGCCAAACCCGCCACCTTCAGGTCGCCGTTATGGATCTCAATCGTCGTGATGTTCGTTGCCAGCGGCTCTTTCAGCTCCAGATCGCCCTTCTTCATCGACAGCGTTCGATCAGCACCATCACCAGCGCCAAAATTCGGCTTTTCGACTACGATCCTGCCGTTATCGATCTCCAGGGGGGAAGCAGTAAGATTCGGCAGCGCGTCACCCAAATTTACGATCAGCGTGCCGCCATCCTTGATCTTCAGATTATTGACTCCCGTCATCGCAGTCTCCAACTTCAACGTCCCCTTACCGGGCAGCTGCAGCTGGCCTTCGCCCAAAACTGGTAGTACCCCCTGAAAGGTAAGGGTCGCGCCCTCCACGACATTCACGACGGACTTGCCGCCGTCCTTGACAGCGAACGCATTATTGGCCTCCAACGAAACGGCAGCCTTGCCGCTCTCGACCGTGAGCTTCTTGGCCGTCAAAGTATTGCTAGCATCCCCCAAGGTCAGCGTCGCGTTGCCCGAGAAGACCAACTCCCTAAGAGTAAAAGAGGCTCCTCCTATATCCGTGATCTTGGCGTCTGTGGGGAAGGTGGCCTTGTCGCCTTCATCCGGAATGTCACCATCCCAGTTACCACCAAGGGAAGTCCAACTATGCGGGTCGTATCCTTCGCCCTTCCACGTCCCGTCCGCCGCCAACGCCGTCCCGGCGAGGGCCAGGGCAAAGACCGCCCCCAGCGCCGCCGCACGCAACAACCTCCTGCTCAAAACCATGTTCTTCCCCTCCTTAAGGAGTGATGACTCCCTCTAATGAAAAAACAACACGCACACGGATGCCCTCCGCACAATGGTCACTACATTGTTTTACCATATTACTGTGAAAATACCAGATGTCCGTAAAAAATGCAAGGATTGAAAATTTAACCCCGGGGGGCCGGTGCGCCTCCAGCCGAACCGGGCGAGGCGAGATCCCGGGACGCTTCCCCGGCTCAAGGGCGGGCCTGGTCCCCGACAGACCGCCGCGCCCGCGGATTTGGCGCGGACACCTTGCGCTAAACCGCGAATGGATTAAACTATAAGCGGTTGTCTTGCGCACCTCAACACCATCGCAACACTACCATATTTATATAGGGGGGTTTTGCCATGATCACGTTTTTCGTCGCATTGGCCGTTTTGATCGTCGGCTACTACACCTACGGGCTCTTCGTGACGCTGGTGTTCAAGCCGGACGATCGCAGGACGCCCTGCCAGGTCCACCCGGACGGCGTGGACTACGTTCCGCTTCCCGTCTGGCGCGCCTTCCTGATCCAGCTTCTGAACATCGCGGGCCTTGGCCCCATCTTCGGCGCGCTCTCCGGCGCCATCTGGGGGCCCTCGGTGTACCTGTGGATCGTCCTCGGCACGATCTTCGCCGGCGCCGTCCACGACTACCTGAGCGGGATGCTCTCCATGCGCAACGACGGCGCCAGCATCTCCGAGCTGACGGGCATGTACCTCGGCGCCACCATGAAGACCGTCATGCGCATCTTCTCCGTGGTGCTGCTGGTGATGATCGGCGTCGTCTTCATGGTCGGACCGGCCCAGCTCCTGAGCCGCATGATCATGGGCGCCGGCAGGGACTTCAACCTGCCGAGAACCGCTGCCGTCTCCATCCAGGCGGCTCCCGCCGTCGCGGCCCCCAAGGCCACGGCCGAAAAGCCCGCAGCGCCGAAGGCCGTGAAGGCCGACGAGGGCAAGGCGCCAGCGGAGGCCAAACCCGCGGCCGTCGAGGAAGCGAAGCCGGAGGCCCCGGCCGAGGAGGCCAAGCCTGCGGCCGTCGAGGAAGC
>NZ_DBHLDX010000072.1:0-6220 GCF_057312375.1 Fretibacterium sp. | reverse complement strand
TCAAGCCCGCCGCGGAGCCGGAGATGGTGTACGGCCTGACGGAGGCGGAGTGGGTGAAGTACCTCACCATCGCCATCCTGGTCTACTACTTCCTCGCGACGCTCCTGCCCATCGACAAGATCATCGGCCGGCTCTATCCGCTCTTTGGCATCTGCCTGCTCCTCATGGCGGTGCTCATCGGCGGCGCCACGGTGATGAACCACCTGAACGGCACGCACCCGATGATCGAGCTCTGGGACGGCCTCTACAACATGCACCCGAAGGGCGCGACGACGCCCATCTGGCCCCTGATGTTCATCACGGTGGCCTGCGGTGCCATCTCCGGATTCCACGCCACGCAGTCGCCCATGATGGCGCGCTGCCTCACCAGCGAGCGCCAGGGGCGCTTCGTGTTCTACGGCGCCATGGTCGCCGAGGGCATCATCGCCCTGATCTGGGCCAGCGCGGGCATCGCCTTCTACAACACCTTCGGCTCCCCCATCACCACGGAGGGGCTCTTCCTGGCCAAGGGCGGCAACTCCGCCACCGTCTATGACATCTCGAAGGGGCTCCTTGGCTCCATGGGCAGCATCCTGGCCCTCCTGGGCGTCGTGGCCTGCCCCATCACATCCGGCGACACGGCCTTCCGCAGCGCGCGCCTGACGCTGGCCGACTGGTTCAAGATCGACCAGAAGCCCCTCAAGCCGCGCCTGATGCTGGCCCTGCCGCTGCTCCTGATCGGCTACGCCATCTCCTTCGTCGACTACGGCATCGTGTGGCGCTACTTCTCCTGGTCCAACCAGACCCTGGCCATGATCGCGCTCTGGGCGGGCGCCGTCTACCTGTGCCGGAACGTTTCCCCCATTAGCGGCTTCATGGCCGCCATTCCCGCCACGTTCATGTCCGCGGTGAGCTCCACCTACTTCTGCTTCGCCCCGGAGTGCCTAGGCTTCGCCACGAAGTTCAGCGAGGGGCTCTCCCTGTGCGGCGTGACGGTGAACGGCGTTCAGCTCTCCTACGGGATCGGCTTCGTCTTCGCGCTCGTCCTGTTCTCCATCTTCTTCGGCGTCTACCGCTCCGCCAACTACTACAAGTCCCTCAAGAAGAGCGCCTGACGGCTTCAGGCCGCAGAGATAACAGGAGGGGCGGACCGACGCGGTCCGCCCCCCTTTTCGTCTTTCGCGCCGCGCGCCTCCTGATATAATGAAGCGGGATTCGCACCCTTTTACTTTATTATGTTGGGAGGAACGACCTGTGTACACGATCGAAAATCACGACACTCGCCCGCAGCACAACCTCGCGCTTGAGGAGTACCTCTGCCGTCTGGCCGCCCGCGAGGGCAGCGAGTTCTTCATGCTGTGGCAGAACGAGCCGGCCATCGTCGTCGGACGCTTTCAGAGCACCCTGAGCGAGATCAACGGGGACTTCGTGAAGCGGCACGGCATCCACGTGATTCGGCGAAACTCGGGGGGCGGCGCCGTCTATCACGACCTGGGCAACATCAACTACAGCTTCGTCCGCGCCGACCTGGGCGAGTTCGACTTCGCCTTCTTCACCCAGCCCATCATCGACGCCCTGGGCAAGCTGGGGGTCCACGCGGAGCTGTCGGGCCGCAACGACATCGCCATCGACGGAAAGAAGATATCGGGCGGCGCGCAGTACCGACACGGGGGCATCGCCATGCACCACGGGACGCTGCTCTTCGACGAGGACCTGGACGTCCTGTCCCAGGCGCTGAACGTCGACGCGGCGAAGTTCAAGAGCAAGGGCGTGCAGTCCGTGCGCAGCCGCGTCACCAACGTCAAGCCCCACATGCCGAACGCGGGGGACATGACGGCGCGGGACTTCATGGCGCTGCTCCAGGACCAGATCCAAGGGCTGACCCCAAGGACGCTGACGAAGGAGGACGGCCGCGAGGTGCAGAAGCTGATGGACGAGAAGTACTCCACCTGGGAGTGGAATTACGGCACCTCCCCCGCCTTCACGGAGGCGCGGCGCGAGCGCTTCCCCTGGGGCGGCGTCGAGGCGCGCCTGAGCGTCCAGGACGGGCGCGTGACGGGCTGCACGTTCTTCGGCGACTACTTCGGGACAGGGGACTACGGGCCGCTCCTGAGCCGCATCCTGGGGACGCCCTACACGCGGGAGGCGCTGCACGAGGCGCTCTCCGGCTTTGAGCCGGGGGAGATGTTCGCGGGGGCGTCGGGGGCGGACGTCGAGAAGCTGCTCACCCCGGAGGTCTGACGTGAGCGGCCTCTCACCCGTGAACGTCCGCCCCGCCGCCATGGCGGACGCGCGGGACATCCACGCGCTGCGCGTCATGGCAGGCGTGTTCGAGAACATCCTTTCGCTCCAAAGCGAGCGGCTGGAGGACGTGGAGGACTTCCTGCGCGGGATGCGGGACCCGCTGCTGGCGGCGGAGGTCGATGGACATGTCGTCGGCCTGGCGGGGCTCGAGGTGTCGAAGCCGGCGCGGCAGCGGCACGTGGGAACGATCGGCATCATGGTGCATCGCGACTACCAGGGCCGCGGCATCGGCCGTTCTCTCCTCTCCGCGCTCCTCGACATCGCGGACCGGTGGCTGATGCTGAAGCGCGTGCAGCTCAACGTCTTTACGGACAACCAGCGGGCCATCGGTCTCTACAGGTCCCTGGGGTTCGTCGTCGAGGGGACGGAGCGCTTCGCAGCCATTCGGGACGGCCGGTATGCGGACGAGTACCTGATGGCCCGCTACAGGGAGTGAGCGGGGCGTCCCCCTGCGGTGCTCGGCGCCTTCCGGAAGCCGCGGCCTCGATGTCGCTTTTCAGGCGACCACGGACGACCGCCCCCCTCCTATAATGGGGCCGTAAGGTCAAAAAAAGCCGGCCACCGTTTCGCACGGCGCCGGTCACAGGAGGGCTCGAAGATGAAAGAGAACCTGACGGAGATCGTGTTTATCCTCGACCGCAGCGGCTCCATGAGCGGCTTGGAGTCCGACACCATCGGCGGCTTCAACGCCATGATCGAGAAGCAGAGGAAGGGGGACGGCGAAGCCCTGGTTTCCACCGTCCTCTTCAGCGACCGGAGCGAGGTCCTCCACGACCGCGCGGACGTGAAGGACGTCAGGCCCCTGACGGAGGCGGACTACTTCGTCGGCGGGTCCACCGCGCTGCTGGACGCCATCGGCGGCGCGATCCACCACATCGGGAACGTCCACCGGTACGCCCGCCCCGAGGACGTGCCGGAGCGCACCCTGTTCGTGATCACGACCGACGGGCAGGAGAACGCGAGCCGCCGGTACGGCATCGAAAAGGTCCGGCAGATGATCGAGCTTGAGAAGAGCCAATACGGCTGGGAGTTCCTGTTCCTCGGCGCCAACATCGACGCGATCGAGACCGCAGAGCGCTTCGGGATCGGCAGGGACCGCGCCGCAAACTACTGCAGCGACAGCGAGGGGACGCAGCTCAACTACGACGTGATGAGCGAGGCCATCTCCACCGTCAGGTTCGGCAGGCCCCTGTCCGCCAATTGGAAGCGGCGCATCGACGAGGACTGTCGCCGACGCGGCGACGCGGAATAGCGCAGGACGGCCACAGCCCCCACTACCCCCCCAGCAGGCTCTGGTTGAAGGCGAAGAGCGCCTCGTTGATCTCGAACACGTTGTAGTTTCCGTTCCGGATGAAGTACTCGATGATGACGTCGAACTTGCTGCTGCGGGAGAGCGCGAACCCGGCCTTCATCAGCATGTCCTTTGCCTCGTCGAGGGGCAGCTCCAGCGCGATGGCAAAGGCGAGGGCCGTGGACTTGCTCGGCCGGTAGTCCGCGTCGCTCCTGATCTTCGAGAAGAGCTTCCGGTCGATGTTGGCCTTCTTGTAGCACTCCACGTCCGTCATGCCCCTTTCGTCGATCTTGCGGAGGAGCATCCGCGAAAAGCTCTCGTCGATCCGGCTCACCACTTCGCTGAGGTTCTCCAGGGGTGCGGCGGGGCCCATCGGCCCCCTCTTCTGGGCGAGACCTCGGGGGACGCGTTCATGGACTTCGTCGAGGTCCTCCAGGAGCTCGGCGGACCTCATCAGCTCCGCCTCCCACTCAGGGAACAGCCTCCTGCGCCGCCGCGTGTCGTTCCTGTCCGCGCGTTCCTCAACGTAGTGATCGTCCACGTACTCCGCGACGTCCCGGAACAGCTTCGCGCTGATCTGGTAGGACCTCCGGTCGAAGATGACGATGTAGACGGTCATGTCGTTCCGAAAGAGAAATTCGCTGATCGTATCGACCGCGACCCGGAGAGCCTGGTCCTTCGGGTAGCCGTAGGCGCCGGAGGAGATGAGGGGGAAGGCCACGGACTCGCAGCCGTGCTCCCTCGCCAGCTCAAGGGAGGTCCTGTAACAGGAGGCGAGCAGGTCCCGCTCCCCGTGCCGGCCGTCCCGCCACACCGGGCCGACGGCGTGGATGACGTACCTGCAGGGCAGCCCGTAACCACCGGTGATCTTTGCGCTTCCCGTTTCACAGCCTCCCAGCGTCCGGCACTCCTCCAGGAGCCCCGCGCCGGCGGCGCGGTGAATACACCCGTCGACGCCGCCCCCGCCCAACAGCGACGGGTTGGCGGCGTTCACGATGGCGTCCACCTTCATCTTCGTGATGTCGTTCCTGACGATTTCAAGCGGCATGAAATGCGGTCCTCCCTCGCTTCAGGCGTCGGGTAGGAGTGCTCCTCCTGCCCGACGCCTGCCCCCTCACAGCGCCTCGGCCTTGTAGGAGCTGCGGACGAACGGCCCCGACGCCACCCGCGCGAACCCCAGCTCGAGGGCCTTGATCCGGTAGCGCTCGAAGGTCTCCGGCGTGACGTACTCGTGCACCGCGATGTGCCGCGCGGTGGGCTGAAGGTACTGCCCCACGGTCAGCATGTCGCAGTCGCCCTCCCTCAGGCGCCTCATGACGTCGATCACCTCGTCCTCCCGCTCTCCCAGCCCGACCATGATGCCCGACTTCGTCTTGAAGCCCTTGCTCTTGGCGTAGCGGAGGACCGCCAGGGAGCGCTCGAAGTCGGCCTGGGGGCGCACCCTGGGGTAGAGGGCGGGGACCGTTTCCACGTTGTGGTTCAGGACCTCCGGTCGCTCCGCCAGGATGACGTCCAGCAGGTCCTCGCGCCCCTGCATGTCGGGGATCAGGAGCTCGACGGTCGTCTCCGGACACTGCGCCCGAAGCTCCCGGACGCAGGCGGCGAATTGCCCCGCCCCCTGATCGGGCAGGTCGTCCCGCGTGACGGAGGTGATGACGGCGTGGCGGAGCTTCAGGGAGCGGACGGCCGCGGCGACGTGCTCCGGCTCCAGCGGGTCCACGGGGTCGGGTTGCTCCCGGCTGACGTTGCAGAAGGTGCAGTTGCGCGTGCAGTTTCGCCCCAGGATGATGAAGGTCGCCGTCCTCTTGCCGTAGCACTCCATGCGGTTGGGACAGTTGGCCTCCTGACACACGGTGTTCAGGTGCAGGGCCTTCAGGAGCGCCTCGACCTCCTGAAACGGACGCCCTCCCTGAACCTTGATCTTGAGCCACTCGGGCTTCCGCATCGCCGCTCTGGTTTCCGTCATGGGCTGTTCCTCCTCTATGCGGCGTCCGTGGCCCGGACGGCCAGGACGTCCTGAATCAGGACCTCGTTCTCCATGCCCCGAATGTAGTCGTCAACGCGGACTCCCTCGAGCCCATGGCGCAGCGACTCGCGCTCGATCGCACAGCCCTTCAGGCGTCCGGCCAGCTCAAAGACGTCCCGGTCCCCGAAGAAGTCCCCCAAAATCTCCGCGTGCTCGATGAGGCTCCGGCCGACCTCCAGGCGATACCCGATCATGCCGAAGGGGTGCCGGACGTCGTAGCGGTGCGTGAACCGGTAGCGGAGTCCGAAGTTCCACGCCGGGGAGTCGAAGCGCTCCCGTTTGATCCGCAGGACCTCCCGCAGGTCCTCCTGGCGGACGGCGCAGGTCTCGCGGACGCCGTAGTGCCCCATGAGCTGTTCCTTCAGGTACTCCATGAAGTCCCGAACGTCCATTCGGACGTACGGGGCAAGGGTTCCGATCCGGCTGGCGACGGAGCGGACCTGCTTGTTCACGAACTTGACGGGGTTGGGGCGCAGCGCCCTCGAGATGGCCTCGTGGTCCACGTCGAACAGGAGCGTCCCGTGGTGCAGCACCCGATCTCCGTATCGAAACTGGGCGTTTCCGGAGACCTTTTTGCCCTCCACGGTGATGTCGTTCCGGCCCGTGAACTCCGCGTCGAT
>NZ_DBHLDX010000071.1:0-9694 GCF_057312375.1 Fretibacterium sp. | reverse complement strand
AGACCTTTTTGCCCTCCACGGTGATGTCGTTCCGGCCCGTGAACTCCGCGTCGATGCCCAGCCGTTTCAGGGCGCCGACGACCGGCGAGGCGAACTTGAGGAACGGGTTTTCCTCCTCACCGCCGCTCCGAAACGGGGCGATGAGGGAGTATTGCAGGTTCCTGAGGTCACAGTAGATGGCCCCTCCGCCGGAGAGCCGGCGCACCACGCGGATGCCCCTCTCCCGAACGTAGTCGGCGTCGTACTCGCAGAGGGCGTCCTGATTCCGGCCAATCAGGATCGTCGGCACGTTCTGCCAGACCATCACGATATCCTCCTGAAGGTTCTTCAAGAGGTATTCTTCAAGGGCGTGGTTGTACGCGGGGTCGGTGGACGGGTTTTCGATCAACAGCAACGCTCGGACCTCCTCAATTCGGGGGGTGCCCCTCAAGACGCGCTGCGTCGGGACGCGCCCTCCGTATCGCGTCCCGACCCGACGCCCTCCACAGCCCGTCGGGCCATTGCCAACGGCCACAGGTGCCGACGCACCAAAACCATCCCGCAGGCGGGCCATTTCCGGTCTGTCGAAGGAGGGGCCGGGAGGGACTTCATGCCTTAACCTCATGCCTCACAGCACTTTTCCGTATAAGTATACCATGAGCGCTGGACGCGGCACCCAGTGGGGCGAGCGCGGGCAAAGGACCAGGCCACATAAAGAGAGCATACCGCCGTATCGTTGTATAAAATTTAAGGAGGAACCCGCCTCTCAGCGGGTTCCTCCTGTCACGTTCGAACGCTTCGAGAACCAAAGAGCCGGAGCGCGCGCTACGGCTTCGGCAGCTTCTGACGGACGTAGGTCCCATCGAGCGTCACGTCCACGTCCGGGGCGATGTCCTGGGACACCACCACCTGCACCCTGTCGCCGTCAAAGGTGAAGGTCGCGCTGCCCTGCCCATCGTAGTCTCCGTCAGCCTTGAGCACTCCTTTCCGCACCGTGCCCTCACCAGACCAGTAGCGGTATTCGACATCCTTCGGCCCCAGGACCAGGTTAGCTTCCATACCGACTCTGACCTCTCCGGCCTCCTTGTCGGTCCATCGGACGGAGAGCCTGCTCGTTTCCCGCCCGTCCTCGCGCCGGACGTAATAGCCTTGGGGGCCGTCGGGGCGATCCTGAAGGAATATCCGCTCCGCGAGGTCCGGCAGCGCCTCTGCACGCATTCCGGTCACCGTCGTGTAGGCTTCGAGGGCCGTGTAGTCGTCCTCCGTCATATAACGCCTGGCCGCCGCGTCGCGCCCCTTCCTCACCCACTCCGCCTGATCCGCCTTCAGGGCCTCGATCCCCGCCTCCGAGAGGCCCTCTTCCTTCAGGATCTTGGACCAAGCTTCGTTCAGAGCTCTGTCGGCCTCGGCAAAGCCCCGGTCCTTCATCATCTCGCGATACTCCGCATCACTCAGCCCCGCGGCCGGCCCCGCCAGCGCGCCAAGGCAGAGCGCCCCACAGGCGGCAAACGCCGCCAACAGGCCAAAAAGACGTGAGGGTCGTACCATGATCCGTCGTTCCTCCTTAATAAATCAAATAAGCCAAATCGTCCGGAGGGCAGTCCTCCCGCCGCCGGACGCCTGCGCGCTACGGCTTCGGCAGCCTCTGACGGACGTAGGTCCCATCGAGCATCAGGCCCATGTCCGTGGTGTTCGAGGCGATGTCCGGGGAATCCACCACCTGCACCCTGTCGCCGTCAAAGGTGAAGGTCGCGCTGCCCTGCCCCTCGTACTCTCCCTCAAGCTCAAGCACTCCTTCCCGCACCGTGCCCTCGCCGAACAGGGTGCGACTTTCGCAGACGCCTGGCCTCAGGGACAGTCTGGACTCCGCGCCGACCCGGACCGTTCCGGCCTTCTTGTCGATCCACCGGACGGAGAGCAGCCCCGTCTCCCGCCCGTCCTCGCGCCGGACGTAATAGCCCTGGGGACCGTCGGGGTGATCCTGAAGGAAGATCGGCTCCACGATGTACGCCAGCTCGTCCACGCGCTCCGAGGTCGCCGACGCATAGGCCCGAACGGCCGTGTAGCCGAACTCTGCCATATTGCGCCTGGCCGCCGCGTCGCGCCCCTTCCTCACCCACTCCGCCTGAACCGCCTTCAGGGCCTTGATCCCCGCCTCCGAGAGGCCCCCCTCCTTCAGTATCCTGGACCAGGCTTCGTTCAGAGCTCTGTCGGCCTCGGCGAAGTCCCGGTCCTTCATCATCTCGCGATACTCCGCGTCGCTCAGCCCCGCGGCCGGCCCCGCCAGCGCGCCGAGACAGAGCGCCCCACAGGCGGCAAACGCCGCCAACAGGCCAAAAAGACGTGAGGGTCGCACCATGTCCGTCGTTCCTCCTTAATAAGCCAATCGTCCTGAGGGCGGTCCTCCCCGCCGCCCCCAGGCTAAAACTCCGTCATCAACAGGGAGCCGTCCTCGCCGCTCCGGTTCAGGACGAAGCGCCGCGCGCTACGGCTTCGGCAGCTTCTGACGGATGTAGGTCCCCTCGATCGTCACGCCCAAACCTACGGTGCTCGACGAGAAGCCCGGAGACGCCACCACCTGCACCTTGTCGCCCTTAAAGGTGAAGGTCGCGCTTTCCTCCTCGTCCAAGGCCTTGAGCACTCCCTTCCGCACCGTGCCCTCGCCGAACCAGGCGCCACTTCGGACGTTGTCCGGCCGCAGGACCACGATAGCCTCCGCGCCGACTTTGACCTCTCCGGCCTTCTTGTCGGTCCACCGGACGGAGAGCCAGCCCGTCTCCCGCCCGCCCTCGCGCCGGACGTAATAGCCCTGGGGGCCGTCGGGGCGATCCTGAAGGGAGATCCGCTCCGAGAGGCCCGGCAACTCCTCCGTACGCCTCACGGTCTCCGTCGTGTAGGCTTCGAGGGCCGTGTAGCCGCTCTCCATGATGAGTTTGGCCTGCGTGTCGCGTCCCTTCCTCACCCACTCCGCCTGATCCGCCTTCAGGGCCTTGATCCCCGCCTTCGACAGCCCACCTTCCTTTAATATTCTGGACCAGGTTTCGTTCAGCGCGCCGTCGGCCCTGGCGAAGTCCGAGTCCTTCATCATCTCGCGATACTCCGCATCGCTCAGCCCCGCGGCCGGCCCCGCCAGCGCGCCAAGACAGAGCACCCCACAGGCGGCAAACGCCGCCAGCAGGCCAAAAAGACGTGAGGGTCGTACCATGTCCGTCGTTCCTCCTTAATAAGCCAATCGTCCGGGGGGCAGTCCCCCCGCCGGATGCCTGCAGGCTAAAACTCCGTCATCAACAGGGAGCCGTCCTCACCGCTCTGGTCCAGGACGAAGCGCCGCGTCACGCCCTCCCCGTCCACGTAGGAGATCCCGTTGTTGGGTATGGTACCGAAAAACATCATGCGGACCAGGAGCGGGCGCCCCGGCAGCAACTCCTTCTGCCCGTACCGTTCCTCGACGTCGAAGCTCACCTTCCCCTCCTCGCTTATCTCCGTGAAGGTGAGCCTAAGCACCTTGAGGTCCCGCACCGCCCTCTCCGCCGACAGGAGGACCTTCGCCTGAGGTTCCCCCTCAAAGGCGGTGCACTCGTCGTATTCCGTGACGCCGGCCAGCGCGTCCTCCGCCCACTCCGCCCGCACCTCCGGCGCGGCGGCGGCCGGCGCCGCCAGCGTCAGGACCGCCAGAGCCGCCAGCACGAGGACGAACCCACCCGCAAACTTCTCAACCATGCTCCTCATGTTACGTACCTCCGTTCCGTTTCCGTCGCGGCGCCCATTTCCGCCGCCTCAATAGAAGCTTAAAAAACGCTATCCGCCGAGGTAGGCGCTCCGGACGCGCGCGTCGTTCAAGAGCTCCTCTCCCGTTCCGGAGAGGGCCACGGCGCCCACCTCCAGGACGTAGGCCCTGTGCGCGATCTTCAGCGCGGCCCAGGCGTTCTGCTCTACCAACAGGATGGTCCGGCCCTGCGCGTTGATGGCGCGGATGATGTTGAACACCTCCTCCACCAGGATAGGGGCCAGGCCCAGCGACGGCTCGTCCAGCATCAGGAGGTTCGGTCGGCTCATCAGGGCGCGGCCCACGGAAAGCATCTGCTGCTCGCCGCCGGAGAGCGTTCCGCCCTTCTGCCTCCGCCGCTCCCTGAGGCGCGGAAAGAGCGTGAAGACGTGCTCCAGGTCCTCCTCAACGCCTGCGGCGTCGTTCCGCGTCCAGGCCCCCAGCCGCAGGTTCTCCTCCGCCGTCAGGTGGGGCAGGATGCGGCGGCCCTCCGGGCTCAGGGCGATGCCCATCTTCACGCGGTCCTCCGTGGGCCTGCCCTGCAGGGGGACCGTCTTCCCATCGGGGGTCCGGAGGTCCATGCGCGCCGCGCGGGACGGCGTCAGCCCCATGATGGAGCGGATGACGCTGCTCTTGCCCGCGCCGTTCGCGCCGATGAGCGTCACGACCTGCCCCTCCTCGATGGAGAGGGACACGTCGCGCACCGCGTGGATTGCGCCGTAGTGTACGTTCAGCTTTTCGACTTCGAGCAGGCTCATCTCAGGCCCCCTCCTTCTGCGCCGCGCCCGCGCCGAGGTAGGCCTCGATGACCCCGGGGTCGCGCCGGATTTCCTCCGGCGTGCCGCGGGCGATGAGCCTGCCCTGGTCCAGCACGTGGATCGTGTCGCACACGTTCATGACCACCTTCATGTCGTGCTCGATGAGCAGGATCGTGAGGTGGAACTCGTCCCGCAGGCGGCGGATGAACTGCATCAGCTCCGAGGACTCCTGGGGGTTCATCCCCGCCGCCGGCTCGTCCAGCAGCAGGAGGCGGGGGGCCGTCCCCAGCGCGCGGGCGATCTCAAGCCGCCGCTGCGCGCCGTAGGGCAGGGCCGACGCCCTCTCGTTCGCGTAGGACGCCAGGCCAAGCCGACCCAGGAGCTCCTGCGCGCACTGGCGCACGCCCGTCTCCTCTCGGATCACGTCCGTAAAGACAAAGGGCAGGAGCGACATCCACCAGTAGGTCCTTCGCCGCACCCAGGCCCCCACCATGACGTTCTGCAGCGCCGTCTCGTTCGCAAAGAGGCGGATGTTCTGGAACGTCCGGGAGATGCCCTCGCGGCAGACCTCGTGAGGGGGCCGACCCGTGATGTCCCGCCCCATGAAGCGGACCGATCCGGACGCCGGCCTGTAGAAGCCGCTGATAGCGTTGAAGGCGGAGGTCTTGCCCGCGCCGTTCGGCCCGATGAGCCCCGCGATGGCTCCCTCCTCCACGTCCAGGGAGAGGCCGTCCACTGCCGTCAGCCCTCCGAAGCGCAGGGTGAGGTCCCGCACCTCCAGCAGGGGGCCGCCCTTCGGCAGGGGCGCGGGGGCCCGGTAGGTCAGGGCAAAGCTCCCGCCGCCCCCCTCCGCTTCCTTCCGGCGCCTCCGGGGGAAGAACCAGCTCCAACTGAACTCGCGCATCCCCAGGATCCCCTCGCGACGGAAGATGATGACCGCGATGAGCAGGACCGAGAAGATCACCATGCGCATTCCGGGGATGCCGGGGATGCGCAGCGAGCCGATGATGATGGGGTTCTCGACGAAGCGAAGCCACTCCAGCATCACGGTGACGAGCGCCGCGCCCACGATGGAGCCCGTGACGGACCCCAGCCCGCCGATGACGACGATCATCAGGATGCTGTAGGTCTGCGTGATCATGAACATGCGCGGGTCGATGGTCGTGATGAGGTTCCCCATCAGCGCGCCGCCCAGGCCGGCGCCGAAACAGCCCAGCGTGAAGGCCAGCACCCTCATTCGGAACGTGTTGATGCCCATCATGCGCGCGGCCGCGTCGTCGTCGCGCACGGCCCGCATGGCGCCGCCCGTGCCGCTGTTCAGCATGGAAACGGTACAGACCAGCACTGCCGCCAGGCAGCCCCAGCTCATCCAGAGCGTCGTGTGGGGCGGGATGCCCTTCAGGCCCAGGGAGCCGTTCGTCAGCGGCGTGAGGTTCGTGATGAGGATGCGGATGATCTCGGCAAAGCCCAGCGTGGCGATGCCCAGGTAGTCGCCGCCGAGGGACAGGACCGGCAGGGCCACCAGCCAGCCGAAGAAGGCTGCCGCGAGCCCTGCGGCGAGGATGGAGATCAGGAAGGGGGCGTTCACGTCCAGGAGCCACGGGAGGATGGGGTCCAGGATCCACATGGCCTGCTTCTGGGCCGCGGGCAGGACCAGGAGGGCGGAAACGTAGGCGCCGATGGCCATGAAGCCCGCGTGTCCCAGGGAGAACATGCCCGTGACGCCGTAGACGAGGTTCAGGCTCAGGCCCAGGATTCCGTTGACGGCGACGAGGTTCAGGATGCGGACCCAGTAGCCGTTCAGGAAGGAAGGGGCCTCGTTCAGGAACCAGGCGAACAGGCAGGCGGCAGCGATGGTGAGGCACCTGCTGCAAATATTCCGGTTGATGTCCCCTCGTGTCATATCTTGTCCTCCATTTTCTCGCCCAGGAGCCCCGTGGGGCGGAACAGCAGGATGAGGATCAGGATCAGGAAGGCGAAGGCGTCCTTGTAGCCCGAAACCACCGGGAAGAAGGCCACGAACATGATCTCCACGAACCCCAGGAGGAGGCCGCCGATCATGGCGCCCGGCACGGAGCCGATGCCGCCCAGCACCGCGGCGATGAAGGCCTTGATGCCCGGCGTCATGCCCATGAAGGGCTCCACCCGTGGATAGCGCAGCGCCCACAGGATGCCCGCCACGGCCGCAAGGGCGGAGCCGATGCCGAACGCCAGGGCGATGATGCGATTTACCGAAACGCCCATCATGCGCGTCGCCTCGATGTCAAAGGAGATGGCGCGCATGGCGAGGCCGGGCTTCGTCCGGTAGATAACCCACACGAGGAGGGCGACCAGCAGGAAGGAGATGGCGGGGACGACCAGCCCCAGCGGGATGAGGCGCACGCCGCCGCCCACCAGGATGGGTTTCATCAGGAGCGGGGGCTGCACCACGGGGCGCGGCATTCCGGTGAAGACGACGACGGCGAAGTTCTCGATGAAGAAGGAAACGCCGATGGCGCTGATGAGCGCGGAGATGCGCGGCGCGCGGCGCAGCGGACGGTAGGCGATGCGGTCCACCAAAAGCCCGCAGGCCGTCGTGCCCGCAATGGCGAGGGCGACGCCCACGATCCATGGAAGCCTGTAGACGATGGTCGCGAAGTACACGAAATAGGCCCCCAGCATGAAGATGTCGCCGTGGGCGAAGTTGATGAGGCGCAGGATGCCGTAGACCATCGTGTAGCCCACCGCGATCATCCCGTAGAGCGAGCCCAGGCTCAGGGCGTTGACGAAATGCTGGACGAAGATGTTGAGAGTCAAGCCATTACCTCCCTGCATCCGAAAAATTCAAAAAAGGGGGAAGGGCCTGCGCAGGCCCCTCCCCCGTCCTGTCGCTCTCACGCGGAGGGCGTGCCGAAGCGCTCCGGAGGCTAAATCTCCGGCTTCACCAGTCCGAGGAAGGTCTTCTTTCCGTTCCGAATCTCGACGATCCCCATCTCCTTCTCAGCGTCGTGGGTGGCGTTGATGGTGGTCATCCCCGTGACGGTCGGCAGGTCCTTCGTCCCCTCCAGGGCGTCGCGGATCTTCTCCGGCTCGGCGCTCCCCGCGCGCGTGATGGCGTCCGCCAGCATGACGTAGCAGTCGTAGCCGAGCGCGCAGTTCACGTTCGGGGCCTTGTCCGGGTGCTCCTTGTTCCACTCCGCGGTGAACTGGGCTGCCACGGGGTTCATGTTCTCCATCGAGGGGTCATAGGCGAAGGTGGTGTGCAGGAAGCCCTCCACCGCGTCGCCGCCCAGCGTGACGATCTCCGGGTTGTCCATGGCGTCCGCGCCGATGAAGCGGAACTCCGCCCCCAGCTCCCGCGCCTGCTTCAGGACGATGGCGCCCTCCGCGAAATAGGCGGGGAGGAAGACGATGTCCGGCTTCTTGCTGATCAGCTCCGTCAGCTGCGCCGTGAAGTCCTGGTCGCCGGACTGGTACTTCAGCTCCGCCACGATCTCGCCGCCCATCTTCTCGTAGGCCTGCTTGAAGAAGGCGCCGAGGCCGACGCTGTAGTCGTTGGTGACGTCCACCAGCGTCGCCGCCCTCTTGAAGTCGAGGTTCTTGAAGGCGTAGGTCGCGGCGCCGGCGCCCTGGAACGGGTCGATGAAGCAGGCGCGGAAGTAGTACCGCTTGCCCTGGGTCACCAGCGGGTTGGTGCAGGAGGTGCCGATCACGGGGACCCCCGCCTTCTCCGCCACCTCACCGCCCGCCATGGCCAGCGAGGAGCCATAGGTGCCAATGATGGCGTTGACCTTGTCGTTCTCGATGAGGCGCGTGACGGCGTTGGCCGCCTCCACCTTGTCGGACTTGTTGTCCACCACGATGAGCTCAACCTTCTTGCCGAGGATCTCAGGGTTCAGCTTATGGGCCAGCTGCGTGCCCTCAAGCTCCAGTTGCCCGCCAAAGGCGTTCTGCCCCGTCAGACAGTTGAAGACCCCGATCCGGATGACGTCGTCCGCTCCCATGGACGCGCCGGCGATCGTCAGCGCCAGGGCCGACGCCAGCAGGAGAGCCGTGAAAAACTTACGCATCACACCATCACTCCTTCCCGATTTTCCCCGTGGCCGGTCGCCCCGGGGCAAAAAATTTCCGACTGTTATGAACATGGGTCTGCCCCTTTCGGGGAGCCATGCGGTTGACCGTTTAACTCAGCCAATGTTTGCATTATTTAAAATGTTATTTTACCCCATCCGCTCCCGATACGCAACGGGGGCGTTCTGCGGCTTCAGGCAGCGGCGCCCCCGTTTTGAGGCTAGTCGTCTCTTTCCGACCGCCAAGAGTAAGCGTGTGGAGCGGCTGGCTTCCTCGCCGGTCCCGTCAGTCGTTCCACTCGGTTTCCAGGGAGAGGATGGCCCAGGTGTCCTTCCCGTTCCACTTGTACGGCTTGGCCACGGCCTGGAACTTCGCGGGGCGCTCCTTTTTGTTCTCCACGTTGTAGAGCTCGCCGCTCATGTTGACGACCTTCCCCTCGCGGGAGGCCTGCTGTACGTCGGCATAGTACACCGTTTCGCCCTCTGCCTTCTCGAAGTGGTAGAGCTTTCCGTCGAAGTGGCAGCGCGGGTCGGAGTCCGTCACGCTCTGGTTCTTCAGGTCCAGGTCGAAGTACTTCTTCACGGACTCGACGACGAACTTCCCCTCGATCGTCAGGGTCCCATGGGGACACTCCTTGTCCTTGCAGAGCTTGATGCGGCTCTTGTAGTTGTTGATGTAGTTATGCCGGATGCCGAAGCGGATCAGGTCCGAAACGTCGAGGTCCAGGTCGAAGTCGTAGAGACCCACCTCCGTGAAGTTGCTGATGAAGACGCTCATCCTACGCATCTCATCCTTGCCGAACTGCGCCGCCGACGCCCCGCAGGCCAACGTCAGCGCCAGCAGCGCAGCGAGGACCACAGAAGCCTTCAACCGTTTTTTCATAGTTTGATCCCTCCATAAAAATTTTCTTTCACGACGCTACCTTGGGGCTCCCCGGCTGTGACGGCAGTGATCTCCACCACAGCTCAACCCAAAGTTCTTTTATTATAATAGCTATTTGAGGGCCAGTACACCCCTCGCTGAGCGATCGACGTGGTGTTTTCGCTAGATTGTCAATCCAAGAGGTTAAGCCAGCTCTGACCTTGCACCCGCTGGGTGCAGCAGAAAACGTGAAAAAACCGTCTTGGTCACATCCACATCT
>NZ_DBHLDX010000070.1:0-9744 GCF_057312375.1 Fretibacterium sp. | reverse complement strand
TTGAAAGCGATCAAGGAACATCAAACGGAGGGTATCCTTCAGCGCTTCCTTAAGCTCCTTAAGCTTTAAAATGGGGCTACGACCCCCCTTCGGGGAGCCTTCCGGCAGCCGTTCGCTGGCGCTCACGGGCCGTCAGTCCCAATCCCCACGCGCTTCGCGCGGCCTGATGAAGTTTCAGGCACTGAAGGGAGCCCATGCGGTTGACAGTTCTTAACGACTTAATCAGTGTTTCCTTAAATACGCAACGGGAGGAGTAGTGGGGGCTTCGCGGCCGAATACCGCGGCGCCCCTTCGCTTGCCTACTTCGTCCTCTTGACGGCTTCCTTCAGGATGACGTCGTGGGCGCCGCCCTCCACCAGCGTCACCGGCGACACCAGCGTCAGCTTCGCCTTGCGCCGTATCTCCGCCATGGAGAGGGCGCCGCAGTTGCAGAACGTGGAGCGGATCTTGCTGAGCGTCTCCGTCACGTTCTCGCGCAGCGTGCCCGCGTAGGGCACGTAGGAGTCCACGCCCTCCTCAAAGGACAGCTTTGCGGACGCCGAGTCCCCGGAGTCGTAGCGCTGCCAGTTGCGCGCGCGGGATGAGCCCTCGCCCCAGTACTCCTTGACGTAGTTGCCGTTCACCATCACGCGGTTCGTGGGGCTCTCGTCGAAGCGGGCGAAGTAGCGCCCCAGCATACAGAAGTCCGCGCCCATGGCCAGCGCCAGCGTGATGTGGTAGTCCAGCACGATCCCGCCGTCGGAGCAGATGGGCACGTAGATGCCCGTCTCCTCGAAGTATCGGTCCCTGGCGCGGGCCACCTCGATGACGGCCGTGGCCTGGCCGCGCCCGATGCCCTTGGCCTCCCGCGTGATGCAGATGGACCCGCCGCCGATGCCCACCTTCACGAAGTCCGCGCCGGCCTCGGCCAGGAAGCGAAAGCCCTCCTCGTCCACCACGTTGCCGCCGCCCACCTTGACGGCCTCCCCGTATCGGCTCCGAATCCAGGCCAGCGTCCGGCGCTGCCACTCCGTGAAGCCCTCGGAAGAGTCGATGCACAGCACGTCCGCTCCGGCGCCCACCAGGGCCGGAACGCGCTCCTCGTAGTCCCGCGTGTTGATGCCCGCCCCGACGGCGTAGCGCTTCTGGGCGTCCAGGAGCTCCAGGGGGTTCTCCTTGTGCATGTCGTAGTCCTTGCGGAACACGAAGGCCACCATGTTGCCCTCGTTGTCCACCACGGGCAGGGCGTTCAGCTTGTGCTCCCACAGGATGTCGTTCGCCTCGCTGAGCGTCAGGCCGTCCCGCGCAAAGACGATCTTGTCGATGGGCGTCATGAAGTCGCGCACGGGGACGGATGAGTTCATGCGGCTGACGCGGTAGTCGCGGCTCGTGACGATGCCCAGGAGCCTGCCCGTCAGGCTGCCGTCGTGGGTCACCGCCACGGTGGTGTGCCCCGTCCGGTCCTTCAGCGCCAGGATGTCGGCCAGCGTCTCGTCCGGCCCGATGGAGGAATCGTTCGCCACGAAGCCGGCCTTGTAGCGCTTGACGCGCCGCACCATCTCCGCCTCGCTCTCGATGGGCTGTGAGCAGAAGATGAAGGACAGCCCCCCCTCCCGGGCCAGCGCGACGGCCATGCGGTCGTCGGAGACCGACTGCATCACTGCGGAGGTCAGGGGAACGTTCAGCGAAACGGGCGGTTCCTCCCCCCTGCGGAAGCGGCATAGGGGCGTCCGCAGGGACACGTTCGCGGGGATGCACTCCGCAGAGGAGTAGGAGGGGACCAGAAGGTACTCGGAAAAGGTGTGCGACGGCTCCTCGTAAAAAAATGCCATTCTCAGCTCTCCTTATATTTGAATTTTATATAAAAATATCGCCCCCAGGGGGGCGGCGTTCTCCGTGGTTCTCCGGCCGCCCGTCGGTCGAACGGGAGGTAGGGAACGTATCTGGATATTCTAACATTCCGGCCGGAAATTTCAAAAGGCTCGGGGCTCGGGCGGGTTAAAAAAACCACCCCAAAGACTGCCCCTTCGCGCCGGTCCGGACGCTTCCGTCCCACATTCTTCTGTGCTATATTTCAAGCGGCCTGCCTTGGGAGCCGAATCTTGAAACTTAAGGAGGACTTTGCAACATGGCGTACACGGAGACGAAGAACACGAGCTGGGGCGAGCGCCTTGGCGGTGCGTTTAAGGGGGTTGCCGCGGGGCTTGTCCTGATCCTCTTGGGGTCGTGGCTGCTCTGGTGGAACGAGGGGCGCACCTACAAGAAGGCCGGGGCGATCGGCGAGGCCATGGTGCAGACGCAGGACGTGGCGGACATCAGCACGGTGGACCCGGCGCTGGAAGGCAAGGTCGTCCACGCCATGGGCAGGGCGGACACGACGGACGTGTTGACGGACCCGGCGTTCGGCGTGTCGACGACGGCCATCGCCCTCTCGCGCGAGGTGGAGTACTACCAGTGGACGGAGCACGAGAAGAGCGAGACGCGCAAGAAGCTGGGAGGCGGCGAGGAGACCGTCACCACCTACACCTACAGCCGGGAGTGGGTTGCGAGCCCCATCGACTCCTCGGCCTTCCACGACCCCATGTACAGCACGGCCCAGCCCTTGAGCAGGAACGACATGGGCCCCAACGACACGCTGGCCGACTTCGAGGACGAGGAACTCTATGCTCAGAACGTTTCCTTCGGCGCCTACAAGCTGCCGCCCTTCCTCGTGCATCGGATCGGCGGGGCCGTGCCCATGGCGCTCTCGCCGGAGAGCGTGGACCTTCAGGCCATCGCGGTGGCCATTCACGTTTCGGACCTCTACGCGAGGCGCTACCTCGAAGCCCCCGTTTCCGCGGACGCCCTGGTCCACGTGGCGGGCAGCACCATCTACATCGGTCAGAACCCCGGCACGCCCAAGATCGGCGACGTGCGCGTCACGTTCCGGCGCACGCCCCCCGCGGACGTTTCCATCATCGCGAAGGTGATGTACGACACCTTTGAAGAGTACGTTGCCTCGAACGGCTACACCTTCAGCCGCCTGGCCATGGGGAAGGCCAGCATGGAGAAGATGTTCGAGGATGCCAAGAGCGAGAACAGCACCATGGCCTGGATCCTCCGCATCGTTGGAATCGTCGTCGTCATCGCGGGACTGCGCACCGTGCTGAGCCCCCTGGCCGTCCTGGTGGGGGTCCTCCCCATCCTGGAGAGCCTCGTGGGCGCGGGGATCGGCCTGGTGTCCCTTCTGTTGGGGCTCGCCTGGTCCTTCGTCGTCATCGCCGTGGCGTGGGTGCGCTTCCGCCCGCTCCTGTCCGGCTCCCTCCTGGCGGCTGCCGTCGTCTTCCTCGTCCTGACCTTTATCCGCGGGCGCAGGCGGGCCGCGTAGAGCGGGGCGTGCGGTCGTCGAGTGCAGGTGATGGGGCCGTCCGCAAGGACGGCCCCTTTCTTTCTTCAGCTTGCCGTCTTGTTGATATTTTGCCCTTGATTTCCCCCTGAATACGCTATAATCTTCTACAGTAGGAAGTTTTGGACGCCGCGAAGGGATCGACGCACCGGGAGGAAGGGGCGCCGCCCTTCGTGTTGGCGTCCGAAATCGTCCAAAAAATCAAGGTGGGAGGTTTTTCGCTGTGTGGCTGGTTCTTGTGTTCATCACTCTGGTCTTTGGTCTCCTTGGCGGCGCTTACGCCTGGACGGTCTTTCAAAAGCTCTCGGAGAGCTCTATCAAAAACGATAGGATTGCAGAGCTTGCGGGCATCATTCACGGGGGAGCGATGGCGTTCCTCAGGAAGGAGTACTCCTGGCTGGCTCCTTTCGTAGGGGTCGTCGCGGTGCTCCTGGGGATTCTCCTCGGCGTGGGGCAGGCCTTTGCCTTCGTGCTGGGGGCCCTCTGCAGCGCGGGGGCGGGCTACATCGGAATGCACGTGGCCACTCAGGCCAACGGGCGCACCGCCTATGCGGCGTCGGACAACTCGAAGGATAACGCGGCGGGCGGCGCCCTTGAGGTCGCCTTTTCGGGCGGCAGCATCGTGGGCATGGTGGTCGTGGGCCTGGGCCTGATCGGGCTGGCCGTCGCCTACCTCTTCCTGAACGACGTGAACGTCCTGACGGCCTTCGGCATGGGCGCGAGCAGCATCGCCCTCTTTGCCCGCGTGGGCGGCGGCATCTACACCAAGGCGGCCGACGTGGGCGCCGACCTGGTGGGCAAGGTGGAGGCCGGCATCCCGGAGGACGACCCACGTAACCCGGCCGTCATCGCGGACAACGTGGGCGACAACGTGGGCGACATCGCCGGCATGGGCGCGGACCTCTTCGAGTCCTACGTCAACGCCATCATCGCCGCCATGGCCATCGGCTTCGCGTTCTCCTTCACGAAGGACGGCGATACCCTGGGCCTGTGGGGCGTGGGCTTCCCGCTGATCCTCTCCTCCTGGGGCGTCCTGTCCTCCATCGTGGGCTGCATGATGATCTCCCGCAAGGCGCCCTTCTCGGACGTCGTTGTGAGCTTTATTCGGCTGCTCCCCGGCATGGATCGTGTTATGGACCGCATCGATCGCGGTGACGCCGCCTTTGCCCTGCGCACCGGAACCTTCGCGGCGGGCATCCTGATGATCCTGGGGACGCTCGTCTTCAGCCTCCTTTTCTTCTTCACGAACTCCATTAGCGTGTTCCTCTCCGTCACCTCCGGAATCCTGGCCGGCATCCTGATCGGCTACGTCACCGAAATCTACACCTCAGGGGACTACCGCTTCGTCCGCGGCGTCGCCGCCTCCTCCGAAACGGGGGCCGCCACGGTGATCCTCTCCGGCCTCTCCCTGGGCATGATCTCCACGGGCATCCCCGTCCTCCTGATCTGCGCCTCGACGCTGCTCAGCTACTGGCTGGCCGGAATGTTCGGCGTGGCCGTCGCGGCCGTCGGGATGCTCTCCATTACGGGGATCTCCCTCAGCGTGGACGCCTATGGCCCCATCTCCGACAACGCGGGCGGCATCGCCGAGATGAGTGACCTGCCTGAGGAGGTCCGCGAGATCACGGACCACCTGGACGCCATCGGCAACACCACCGCCGCCATGGGCAAGGGCCTCGCCATCGGCTCCGCGGCCCTCACCGCGCTGGCCCTGTTCGTCGCCTACTCCCAGGCTGCGGGCATCAGCAAGATCGACATCATGGACCCGAAGGTCATCGTGGGCATGTTCCTGGGCGGCATGCTGCCCTTCATCTTCTGTGCCCTGTCCATCGAGGCCGTCAGCAAGGCGGCTCAGGCGATGATCGAGGAGGTGCGCCGTCAGTTCCGTGAGATCGTCGGCATCATGGAGGGGACGGGCAAGCCGGAGTACGAGAAGTGTGTGGCCATCTCCACCCACGCGGCCCTCACCCAGATGATCGTCCCCGGCTGCCTCGCCATCGCTGCGCCCATCCTGGTGGGCTGGCTGCTGGGCAAGGAGGCGCTGGGCGGCCTGCTGGGCGGCGCCATCGTCACGGGCGTCATGATGGCCATCTTCATGTCCAACGCGGGCGGCGCCTGGGACAACGCCAAGAAGTACATCGAGGAGGGCAACTACGGCGGCAAGGGCTCCAAGAACCACGCCGCGGCCGTCGTGGGTGACACGGTGGGCGACCCCTTCAAGGACACGGCCGGCCCCAGCCTGAACATCCTGATCAAGCTGATGACCGTGGTGGCCCTCGTGCTGGCCCCGCTGTTCTGATCCCAGCTTCCAATCCCTGCTGCAAAGGACTTGGAAACGGAATAAACCGGACGGCCGGCGGAATATCGACTGTAGTTCGGGAGGGCGTCCGCCCTCCCGAATTTTCTGTCTTGAACGCCTTTTGAACGCCTCAAAGCCGTGCTCTCGACCTGCTCTCGAAAGGAGCTTCCGCTATGGCAAACGACGACGTGCAGCTCGTCAAGGAAAAACTGGACATCGTGGACATCGTTGGGGACCGGGTGCGGCTGCGCCGCGCCGGGCGGGACTTCGTGGGCCTGTGCCCCTTCCACAACGAGAAGACGCCATCCTTCCACGTGTCCCAGGAGCGGCAGAACTACCACTGCTTTGGCTGCGGCAAGGGGGGCGACGTCTTCACCTTCGTCATGGAGACGGAGGGGCTGGACTTCCGCGCGTGCCTTGAGCTTCTGGCGGCGCGGGCGGGGGTGACGCTGACGCGGCGCGGCGACGGGAAGCGCGCGGGTGGCGACCTGTACGAGGTCATGGGGGAGGCGGCCCGGTTCTTCAGCGCGCAGCTCCGGGGGCCGGAGGGCGCGGCGGCGCGGGCCTACCTGGACCGGCGCAGCCTTGCCCCGGCGGACGCGGAGCGCTTCAGCCTCGGCTGGAGCGGCAGCTCCTGGGACGCCCTGACCCGACACCTTCGGAGCCAGGGCGTCACGGAGCGCCAGGCCGTCGCCTGCGGGCTGGCGCTGGAGGGGCAGCGGGGGGGTGTCTACGACCGATTCCGCGGGCGGCTGATGTTCCCCATCCGGAACGTCGCGGGGCGCGTCATCGCCTTTGGAGGACGCCTTGTGGACGGCGAGGGCGCGAAGTACATCAACAGCCCGGAGGGAGAGATCTACAGCAAGCGCAGGAACCTCTACCTGCTGCACGAGGCCCGAAGCGCCATTCGGGAGCGAAAGCGCTCCATTCTGGTGGAGGGCTACATGGACGCCCTGCGGCTCCACCTGTGCGGCTTCCCGGAGGCCGTGGCCTCCCTGGGGACCTCCCTGACGGAGGACCAGGCGCGGCTGCTCAAGCGCTTCAGCGACACCTGCTACATCTGTTACGATAGCGATGCGGCGGGGCAGGAGGCGACGCTGCGCGGTATGTACGTCCTGCAGGAGCTGGGGCTCGACGTGCGCGTCGTCTCGCTGCCGTCGGGGAAGGACCCGGACGAGTTCCTGCTGGCGTCCGGGGGCCCCGCCCGCTTCGAGGAGGCGATCGCGAACGCGCGTCCCCTGATCCTTCAGCACCTGGCCGCCGTGCGGGGGGCGCTGGAGTCGTCGGACGCCCGCCGGGCTGGCGTGGAGTCCCTCATGAACGGCCTCCTGCAGCTGGACCCCTCCAGCATAGCCCCCCACGTCCCAGAGCTGGCCGGGGCGCTGAACCTCTACCCTCACGAGTTCTGGAGGGAGCTCGAGGACTTTCGCCGCCGCGCGCCGCGCCCCTCGTCTCGCCCGGCGGAGGCTGCCGCGCCGGAGGGGCGGGAGCCTTCGCGGAAGCTGGCGCTCGACCCGCTCGAGTCCGCGCTGTGTTCCCTCCTCTGGCGCGACGGGACCCGTCGTCGGACGCCCGCGGAGGAGGTGCTGGCGCTCCTGTCCGACGAGCGGGTGAAGGAGGTGGCCCTCTCCATCCTGATGGAGTCCCCCGCGGCTCTGGAGGCGCGCTGGCTGTCGCTGAACGACCGGTACCCCCTGGCCTTGCTGGCGCGGGGCGACGCCTTCTGCGACGAGCTCGTCGCCTCCCCCGACGGCACGGACCCCTGGGAGGTCGTCTGCACGGCGCTGAAGCGACGCAGGGGCGAGGCCCGCCTTGCCGCGCTGAACGCGAGGATGAAACAGGGCGCGGCCACCGCCGAGGAGCTGGCAGAGGCCCACGCCCTGGCCGCGGCACTGAAGAGGCGGAACTGACGCTCTCCCGCCGCGCTCTTCGTTTGGATTTTGGTGGATTCTGGCTGGGTCCGCTTCCCTAAAGCCTCTTTTCCCCGTGCTCGATGAAGACGCGGGGCACCCGCGGCATGATGCAGCTCAGGAGCTCGTGGATGATCGTGTGCCCCGCGAGGGCCGCCTTCAGCATCAGGCGCCCGTCGAGGATTACGGCCTCGTCCCCGGCCCTGACCCCCGGAACGTCCGTGACGTCCGCCATGAACATGTCCATGCAAACGCGCCCCACCACCGGACAGAGCTGGTCGTGGATGTAGACGCTCATCCGGTTGGAGAGGGCGCGCGGGTACCCGTCGGCGTATCCCGTGGGCAGGACGGCCAGGACGGAGTCGCGCTTCAGGACCGCCGTGCCGCCGTAGCCGATCTTCGACCCCTTCGGCAGCGCGCGGACGGCGGCGATCCGGGCCTTGAGCGTCATGACGGGCTTCAGCTCCGCCGGGGACTCCACGTCCTCGTCCGAAGAGGCGTAGCCGTAGAGCACCAACCCGAAACGGCCCATGTCCAGGTGCGCCTCGGGGTACCTCAGCACGCCGATGCTGGCCGCGATGTGCCCCAGCTTGAACGTGACGCCGCGGTCCGCCAGCGCCTGGCGGGCTGCGGCGAACTTCGCCAGCTGCATCCGGGTGTATTCGGGGTCGCCGTCCGCGTTGGCGAGGTGGCTGAACAGCCCCTCGGCTTCGAGCCCCGGCAGGCGGCACAACTGTGCCATCTCGTCGGCTACGGCCTCCCAGCCGATCTCCGGCCAGTAGAAGCCAATGCGCCCCATGCCGGTGTCCACCTTGACGTGGATTTTGATGGTCCGCCCCGCGGCGCTGGCCGCCCTGGAGAGCGCGAGGCCGTTTTCGAGGTCCCCCACCGCCTGGGTGACGTCGTACTCCCACATCAGGGGGGCCAGGGACGGCGCCGACTGTCCCAGACACAGGATGGGCAGCCTGATGCCGTTCTTCCGCAGCGTCACGGCCGCCATGACGTAGGCCACAGCCAGCATGTCGATTCCGCACGTTTCGAGCTTTCTCGCGACCTCCACGAGGCCGTGGCCGTAGGCGTCCGCCTTGACCACGGCGAGGGACTTGACTCCCGGCTTCAGCAGCCCCTTCAGCGACCGTACGTTGCCCTCCAGCGCGTCGAGGTCGATCTCCGCCCAGGTTCGGGTCATCGCAAGTTCCAGATTCGTCATCTCAGTTTCTCCTCCCGTTCAGGAATCGAATCTCGCAGGGCCGCCCTGCGAGGCGGTTCAAAGTTTTCGGATGGTTTCATCAGTTGGAAGTATTATAGAGCAAAACCGCGGACGGGTTCAACGCGGCAATGCGATACTCAATGCTATACTTAGGAAGCATTGAAGCGCAAGGCATTGAAGTGTAAGGCGTTGAAGCGCACCGCGCTGCTGCGCGTTTTCCGGCAGCGGGCGCCGCAAGGGGGCGCCCGTGGAGGGTTTGTTAACTGCTTATTGAAACATATCTAAACATGTGCAATAATATTCAATATGAACAGATATATAAGCATTGGAGAGGCAGCTCAACTATTAGGAGTTTCCGTCTCTACGCTTCGGCGTTGGGATCGGGAAGGCAAGGTGTCCTCAGTCAGGACTTCCGGGAATCAGCGTCGCTATGACCTGGATGGTTTACTTCCTCACCGGGTTCGGCAAAAAACGGACTGTCGCAAAACTCTGGCGTATGCTCGTGTTTCCAGCCACGATCAAAAAGAGGACCTGGAACGTCAAAAACAGGTTCTGGAACTGTATTGCGCACATCAAGGCTGGACGTTTGAGGTTATCTCAGACCTCGGCAGCGGCATGAACTACCACAAAAAAGGTTTGAAGCGACTTCTGAACGAAATTCTTGCTGGTTGCGTCGCTCGCCTGGTTGTGACCCACAAAGATCGTCTTTTGCGCTTCGGAGCAGAGCTTGTGTTTGCCATCTGCGAAGCGAAAAACGTGTCGGTCGTTATCCTGAACAGCGATGAGGATACGACGTTCGAGGAGGACCTTGCAAAGGACGTTCTTGAGATCATCACCGTGTTTTCTGCTCGTTTGTACGGTTTGCGCTCCCGAAAGAATCAGAAGTTGCTTGAAGGTGTGAAAAAGGCTGTGGAGGAAGCTCAAGAATGCTGAGAGCCCACAAAATTGCACTGGACCCCAA